>JAGVJW010000238.1 GCA_020050895.1 bacterium
AGTTTTTTATGATTCGCGTTGCAGGGTTGATGGAGCAGCGCGATTCCGGCGTCACAGAGCTTTCACCCGATGGAATGACTCCCCAGGAACAACTGCGGGAAATCCGTGCACGGCTCAATCCTCTCTACAAAAGGCAGGCAAAGGTCTACCATACCGAAGTATTGCCTGCGTTGAGCAAGGAGGGCATTCACATCCACGATTTCGATACACTTCTTCCGGAAGAGCAGGAGGAGCTGCGAATCGACTTCGTTGATAACATCATGCCAGTTCTCACGCCGCTTGCTTTAGATATGGGGCACCCATTCCCACGTCTCCTCAATCGTTCACTTACCATTGCCTTCGTTTTGTTCGACGACATTGATGGTGAAGAGGAAATGAGAATCGCCGTACTTCAGTTGCCTACAGCACTGCCGCGGTTGGTACGGGTGCCACGTTCTGAAGGGTTTAATTACATACCGCTCGAGCAAGTGATTAGGGCTCATGCCGGAATTTTGTTTCCAGGTCTTAGGCTCAGGGAGAGCCATGTGTTTCGTGTTACCCGCGATGCCGATGTAGATATAGCCGAAGACGAAGCAAACGATCTCATCACGGCTGTTGCCGAGGGAATACGTCAGCGTCGGTGGGGCACCGATGCTGTTCGTCTCGAAATAGGTGCAGACATGCCGCGCATGCTTCAGAATGTTTTGCTTCGATCGCTGGATCTCTCGCAGAACGAACTGTATCACGTGGATGTACCGCTAAACCTTCAGGACTTTCTCGAGCTGATGAAACTCGAAAAGCGACGTCTTAAGGATGCACCATTTACTAGCAGAGTATTGCCCGAGTTTGCCAACGACGCAGGGAACATCTTTGACACCCTAAAGGCGACGGACCTGATGGTGCATCATCCGTTCGATTCGTTTACGAATTCTGTTGTGAGGTTCATTACTGCCGCAGCAGACGATCCGCAGGTACTGGCAATAAAAATCACGTTGTATAGAGCTGGCGGAAAGAGTCCGGTAATCGAAGCATTAAAGCGCGCTGCGAGTAATGGAAAAACTGTTACCGCATTTCTTGAACTTAGGGCGCGGTTCGATGAAGAAAACAACATTGCCTGGGCTCGTGCGCTCGAAAACACGGGCGTGCACGTTGTTTATGGAGTGTATGGACTTAAGGTGCATTGCAAGATTTGCCTGGTTGTTCGCAGAGAAGGTCAAAATGTTCTCACCTATGCGCACATCGGGACAGGGAACTACAATCTTTCTACAAGCCGAGTTTACACCGACATAGGAATTTTTACCGGACGGCAGGAGTTTGAGCGCGATTTTGTGCATCTGTTCAACCTTCTAACAGGTTATTCGAAACATGTTCAATGGGAACATATTGGCGTAGCACCAGTGAATTTACGCGAAAGGTTTATCGCACTCATTCGGCGCGAGACCGAAGCGGCAAGAAGCGGTGGCAGAGGAGAGATAGTTGCGAAACTTAATGCTTTAGTAGACCCAACAATCATCCGTGAATTATATGCTGCATCGATGTCCGGTGTGAAAATTGATCTCAACATCCGAGGTATTTGTTGCCTGCGACCGGGGCTGCCCGGCATCAGCGAAACCATCACCGTCAGGAGCATACTTGACAGATTTCTCGAACATTCGCGCATCTATTGGTTTCTGAATAGCGGTACACCCGAAGTGTTTATCTCAAGCGCTGACTGGATGTCGAGAAATCTCGACAGGCGTGTTGAACTTCTATTTCCAGTTAGAGAGCAACGGTTGATTAAGCGTCTGAAAGAAATCCTGGACGTGTATATGCAGGGTGTATCTCGTGTTCGGATTTTGCAATCCGATGGTTCCTACATTCGGCCACACGGCTATGAAGACGAAGAAGCTTTCCGCGTGCAGATGGCCTTTCTTCAGGGAACGAAACGTTGAAGGTTTCTGCACAGATAGCCCGACGTTACTTGTTTCCCCGCAAGGTTTCGATGATCACGGTGGTCGGCATCGCCAGTGTGGTGGGGATTGTTATTGGTACTGCGGCGTTAATCATCGTCATGAGCTTGTTTAATGGACTTCACACCGTTGCAACAGATTTGATGATTGGCTTTGGTCCGCATTTACAGATTATTGCAGCGAAAGGCAGTAGGCTGCCGGATCCAAATGCTGTTACTAAAATTGTTGATGATATAGCACAATCCCAGGCCGAGCCTGTGCGGATCATTGGCTCTACTTCTACCATACGGTCGCGGATGATCATTCAATCTGAGGGCAAGACTGGAATTGCAGAAGTTATTGGTATTCAACGTTCTGGTGCCTCCTTGTATTCCGGACCGCGCAAGGCAACAGTTATTGGGTCGTTCACTCCGCACCCATTTGATGGCATTTCATCGGTTGTAGTTGCAGCAGGAATTGCAGAGCGCTTGAGACTGTTCATTGGAGATACGATATCGCTGATTACACCACAATTGATTGAACATTCTATTCTTACAATGTCGGTTCCCAGCGGAAGGCGCGCTGTGGTGAGAGGGATTTTTCAGAGCAACACGGCAAGGGCTGTCGACAATACATTTGTTTATACTGATTATCGTACGCTGGCATCTGCAACGCACGACTCCACAGCATCAACGGTTGATATCTACCTCAACAATCCGAGGAATGCCGGAGACTTGCAGACGCAGCTTGCTTCGGAACTGAATAAAAACCAATCGGATTCTGGTAAGCTCCAATATGCAGTACATTCATGGCAGGATTTGAATAAGGGGCTTGTAGACACGATGAAATTAGAAAGGCTTGGTACCTTCATCGTCCTCGCTCTAATTGTGTTGGTAGCTTCGTTTAACGTTCTGGTATCGCTTACTCTTGGAGTGGTAGAAAAGAGAAGAGATATTGCAGTGTTACTCACTATGGGGTTGCTTCCTGCCGATATCAGAAGGATTTATGTAATACAGGGCTTGACCATTGGATCTGTGAGCGTAGTATTAGGAGTTGTAATTGGCGTAGTGATTTGCCTGGGCCAGCAAACCTTCCACTGGATAGCATTCGATGTTAACAAAGGTTATATTGTCCCGGCACTGCCGGTAGAAATGCATGTTACCGACATCGTAATCACTGCTATTATTGGATTAATTCTTGCCGGTTCTGCAGCATTGTATCCTGCAAGCCGAGCATCGAGCACAAACATATCGGATGCAATCAGAGTGGAGTAGGGAGTTTTGAGAGCATCTTAACAGTAATCTCATCGCAAACGGCATAACCGTTACTCGTTAGACGGAGTACTCCGTTAGCATCGACAATCATTCCTGCCGAAATCCAATATGAAAGATCCGGTTGGAGGATTTCGCGGATATCGAGATTAAACTCACGAGAGATCTTGTTGGCAGGAATACCGTCGGCTCGTAGCGTCAAAAACATAAGCTCAATCAGTCTTTCATTGCGGCTCAGTAGCTCCTCATTTGCATGAGGTAATTGCCTGTCACGAACTTTTTGTGTCCAGGTTGCCAGACTTCGATGATTCCAATAGCGTGTCTGATTAACAAGTCCATGAGCGCTAGGTCCAACTGCCAGATAATCGTTACCGTGCCAATAGACAAGGTTGTGCTGACACTGCTTACCTGCTTTAGCGAAGTTGCTGACTTCATACTGACGGTATCCTGCATCAATCAAACGTTCGATTACATAGGCGTACATTCCTGCATCCACTTCCTCATTTTGTTTACTTACTTCTCCCCTCATAAGCTGTTTATAGAGCGGTGTCCCAGGTTCATAGATGAGCGAATAAGCGCTTATGTGGTCAGGCTCGAGCGCTAGTGCTCTGGAAATTGAGTACTGGAGAGTGTCTATCGTCTGATTTGGTAATGCGAACATCAAATCAATATTCACATTGGTAAAACCTGCGCTCCGTGCAAGTTCCATTGCTTGCAATGCTTCGTCGGCGGTATGAATACGCGTAAGGAACGTGAGTTCGTCCTCAACAAAAGACTGAACGCCAAACGAAAGTCGGTTAACGCCAAGAGACCTGTAGGCAATGAGTTTATCGAGGGAAACTGTTCCCGGATTGCATTCCAGCGTTACTTCGAGTGCATGACTGAAGAAGGGGATCTCGCGGAATATTCTCTCGAGTTGCGCAGGCGAGAGTAGCGATGGTGTGCCCCCTCCAAAAAAAATAGTGTCTGGTTTAATGTCTCCCGACCGCAGGTGAATTTCGTCAATCAACGTATTTACAAATGCTTCGACTAAATCAAGAGATTCAATGGAATAGAAGTCGCAGTAACTGCACTTCTTCTCGCAAAAAGGAATATGAAGGTAATAACCCGTCAAAACATTCCCGTATACATTAGTTAACCATTTTTAGAATACGATTCCACCGAATGTGAGGCTGGTTTTCGCTGTCTGTTGAGCCGTAGGACCAATACACGAACATTGGGATACCTACAATTTGGTCCAGCGGCAAACATCCCCAAAACCGAGAATCCCATGAATTATCGCGGTTATCGCCCATCACAAATACTGTTCCTTTGGGAACGATTATTGTGCGGCGACCTTTAGAGAGAACCGTGGTTGTGGCTCCCAATGGTGGATTAGGGAATCTCTTGCCATTGATTCTAACGGAGCGTGCAGTGAGTACAACGGTATCGCCGGGTAAGCCGATGACGCGTTTAATTAACAATTCATCAGACATACCGGAGAGTACTGAATCAGGCAGGCGAAACACGATGACGTCGCCCCTTTCAAGATCGTTGAGAGAAAGCGCGAGTTTACTCACCACGATATGGTCACCGGCAAGTAGTGTCCATTCCATTGAATGAGAGGGAATAACAAATGCGCCGATGACAAACAGCCTCAGCAAGATTGCAACGATTACGGCAAATGTTGCCGTAAGCAACAAGTCTCTTAATGAATGAACGTTCCGATTCTCGACCAACGAACTGCCTTAATGCGCTCAAAGAGATTGAGCGGTTTTGGTTCATAGGAACCATCCGGAAGACGAACATATTCTCGATCTGAGGATACGGGCATGGACCAATACACCATAATGGGTGTACCAACAACATCTTCTTCCGGAATGAACCCCCAGAACCGCGAATCCAGTGAATTATCGCGGTTGTCGCCCATGCCAAACACATAATCTCTGGCGACGGTGTAGGATGAAACAGGTCTGCCGTCGATGAGCAATCTATCTTCGTTTACAGAATGCCCTTCCCGTCGGATGAATGTTGCCCACTCGTGAATATTATCTTGCGACAGCGAAATGTTATCACCTTCGCGTGGAATGCGAAGCGGGCCGTAGTCGTCTCGCGTCCAGCCCTTGCCGGGTGGAAACGTGCGGTATCGTTCAGATTCATACCCATGGGCGCGGATTTCGGGAGTAAGGTTGTAAAACTGTGCATTCTCTGGCAACGGGAATTCTGTGCTATTAACAAAAACACGTCCACCCTTTATCTCTAACACATCGCCTGCTACGGCAACACACCGTTTGAGGTAGTATTCAAAATTGTCCGGCTCTGCCTGGTCTCGATTACCAGGAAAAATGAATACAATCACATCGCCTTGTACAGGCTTGAACAGCGGAGGCAGTTTATAAAACGGAAGAGGCAGGTTTATAAAGGGAATGATCTGCGGCGTTGATGGACCATAAATAGCTTTATTAACGAAAAGGAATTCACCTGCAAGCACCGTAGACTCCATGGAGCCAGTTGGTACTACAAACGAAGCCAAGGCAAGACCGTTGATTATCGTGACGACGGTAAGTGCCCACACGATTGTCTTAATCCAAGACCAGACATGCTCGCCGAATGTCTCAGGTTTTTTTTCGTTTGCTTTTCGTTCACGCCGTGCTGCCATGCGTGTTGCTAAAGCTCCCGGCATCAGCTGTTGTAAAAAACTCATTTGTTTATTTATCTAGTGATAAAACTGCAAGAAATGCTTCCTGAGGAATTTCAACCTTGCCAACTTGTTTCATGCGTTTCTTGCCTTCCTTCTGCTTCTCGAGCAATTTTCGTTTGCGGGAAATGTCGCCACCATAACACTTAGCAATCACATTCTTTCGCATGGCGGCAATAGATTCTCGTGCAATAATCTTTGCACCGATTGCAGCTTGTATTGCAACTTCGAACATTTGACGCGGGATCAATTCTTTCAGTTTTGAACATAATTTTTTACCCCAGTCGTGCGCTTTCTGTCTGTGTACAATACTCGACAATGCATCAACTGGTTCGCCATTTAAGAGTATATCCATGCGAACCAAATCGCCGGCCTTGTAGTCTGCATACTCGTAATCGAGCGATGCATAGCCCCTTGTATTACTCTTGAGTTTATCGTAAAAATCGAAAACAACTTCTGCCAGTGGAAGTTCAAACGTCAGGTCAACACGATCGGCGCTGAGATACGACTGTCCAAGCATGGTGCCACGTCTGTCCATGCACAGCTTCATAATCGTTCCAACAAACTCAGTTGGTGTGATGATCTGTGCCCGGATAAATGGTTCCTGAATCTCATTTATCAGAGTTGGATTGGGGAGTTGCGACGGGTTGTCGACCCACACTTCTTCATTTTTGTTAGAAATAACACGATATCGAACATTCGGGACAGTGTTGACGATTGTTTGATTGAACTCTCGCTCAAGTCTTTCCTGAACAATTTCCATGTGCAGTAATCCAAGGAAACCGCATCGGAAACCAAAGCCCAGGGCCGACGACGTTTCGGGCTCATAGGAGATTGCCGCATCGTTGAGAGTTAGCTTTCCCAATGCTTCGCGAAGATTCTCGAAATCGTCTGAATCTGCAGGATAGATACCCGAAAAAACCATTGGTTTCACTTCACGAAAGCCTTCAATGGGTTTTTCACAGGGATTGTTTACCAGCGTGACTGTGTCGCCAACCTTTGTATCCTGCAAGCGCCGGATTGCTGCCGTAAAGTAACCTACGTTGCCAGCTTCTAATATGCCAGTGCGCTGACGTTGCATGAAGAGAACTCCAACCTCATCCAGTTCGTATGTCTGCCCCAGATTCATGAACCGGATTTTGTCTTTTTCCCGCATCGTTCCATCGAACACACGCACATTCACAATCACACCGCGATACGGATCGAAAACTGAATCGTAGATAAGCGCTCGCAATGGTGCATCGGGATTTCCTGAAGGGGGCGGGATGCGCTTTACAACTGCTTCGAGAATATCATCAATTCCTATACCTGCCTTGGCAGATGCGAGAATCATCTCGTCTTCCTTGCAGCCGATTAAGTCCATAACCTGCTGCTTTACATTGTCGACAGTTGTTGCGGCGCTTGGTAAATCAATTTTGTTAATAACGGGAATAACTTCCAGGCCCTGATCCAGCGCCATAAACAAGTTGGATATTGTCTGCGCTTCTACTCCCTGCGTTGCATCCACCACTAATAATGCCCCCTCACATGCATGAAGCGAACGGGATACTTCATAAGAAAAGTCTACGTGACCGGGAGTATCAATGAGATTGAGTTTATAGGCTTTACCGTCGACGCCAGTGTAATCCATTTGAATGGCGTGTAGCTTAATGGTAATTCCACGTTCTTGCTCGAGCGGATTGTCGTCGAGTATCTGATTGTAAATCATCTCCCGTGCAGACACCCGTCCTGTTCTCTCCAATAACCTGTCAGCAAGGGTACTTTTGCCGTGGTCGATGTGTGCTATGATGCAGAAGTTGCGGTAGTTAGTCATTATAGAATTACAAAAATAGCTTGTTAGGGGGCTGATTCGTTGTTGAGTATTTGTATGGGTGCGCTGAGTATCATTTTCTCCGAAGTTGCATTAAGAACTATGGAGAACAATTATGATCCGATCCACATCACTGATTGCGGCAATAGTAGCGGCATTCTCATTGATGATGAACGCTCAGCCAAACACCAGATTACAAGAGCATAAATACGCTACTCTTTTAATCAGAACGCTGCCAGACGTCGGCAAATTTATCGTCTGGTTGTCCAAGCCCATCAATAAGAACATTGCAGTCACTTCGAGTACTGCAACAATCGACTCCCTCGAGCCAGTAACTTATTCCGTGATTGCCTACAAGGGGAACCTGGAGGGTGTTACGACTGTAGTTGCGAAGCCGGGAGAATCACAGTTAGTCTATGTACAGTTGTTGGAGCGCGACACGTCGCGAACATCTGTCGTTGGCCGACTGCTTGAACCTGTGAGTCAGGAGCCTGTTGGCAATTTTCAGATCGAATCCTCATCAGGTAGTGTATCCACCACCGATGAAGATGGGAATTTTTATTTCCTCAATCATCCTCGTGGTGTGTACTCGTTTTCCGTGAAGAGAAACGACGAAACAACACAGAAACGCTGGTTTACTCTCGTCGATGGCTTGGAACCAGTGTCCTTGCAACTCACGGGTAGTGAGTGGAGTTTAGATTCATCTATGGCGGCCTACTATCCGCTGGACAACGGTCTAATGGTTGATGTGGGTGGTCGAGAAACTAATGGTTCCGTCTTCGGGGCATTTGCTGTTCAAGACAGAAATGGTGTGAAAGAAGCGGCACTGGGATTTGGCAAATGGAATAGAGCTGAGATACCAGATGCCCCCTGGCAACACAAGTTGCCAATTACTGTTTCGTTTTGGATGAAGGTTGAGTCGACGACTCCGGACACAACCTTCATTCTTTCAAAATATATTCATCCTAGCGGAGAAGGGTGGAGTATATTCATTGAAAATAAGCGACTCTGTGCCGGGTATTTCAGAAACGGATTCTCAACATGGTCTCGCGTGAATATTGATGGAGAGATTCGTGACGGGAAGTGGAGACATTACGTGGTAACTGTCGACTCGTACAGACTTGTGCTGTACGTCGATCGCGCTCGCATCCCTTCATCGCCATTTCAATCTACTATCGAGCCAACAACGTCGACGGCTCCGATATACCTTGGTACTGTTGCTTCCACCCATAAACAACATGCACCATATCATATTGGTTTTGATGGTGCAATCGATGATCTCATTTTTTACAATCGTGCTCTAACAGAGTTAGAGATTGAAGAGCTGGCGAAGTAGAGTAGATGATAATTTGACCTGATGATTGAACTCAGGGGTTTGTGAAATATTTGGAATATTTAATATTCCTACCGTGGGGTACGTTTATGTGGAAGTGTATCAAATTGGTATTCGTAGCCTTCGTTCTTAATGTGACGAGTTTACTGGAGCCGAGCGTATGGGCGCAGGAACCTGCCTGCCAGGCACTGTTCATCAGTCCAAAGTTGCAGCGGTATTATCGGTACCGTAACATTGCTAATCATGAAGTCAGCTGGGCCGATCTTGCAAAAGACTCCACCGATTCCGTTGGCAATACATATTATTGGTTTCGTACTGATCAGAGTCCAGAACCGGGGCTTGTCTATAAGGTTACTCCCGACCAAAAGGTCTATCTTATCGATTCGAATGCTAACGAACTTTACCATTTGTACAGTCTTTGCGACAGCGTAGGGACCAGGACATTTGTTCGACCTAGGGGATATCGAACCTACGACGGATACGGGTACAAGGAGCTCCTTGGCAGTCTCCGCCTGTGCCACAGAATTACCACATGGTCCATAATTGATACAACGAGGCCAGATCTGGATATGCCAGACGCTTATCACTACATCATCGACTCCCTTGGCCTTATCATGATTCAGTCGGAGGGGGGACAACTGCAAACCATTTATGAAGTGGTTGCAGTCCTCTTTGACGGCAAGCTTATCGGCGATCAAACCGTGAGTGTAGCCGAACCTGAATCTGCAGATGCTGTGCCGCTGGCTGTTCGTTGGGTAGGTGAAGAGAATATAATCGAGAACCATAGCGCATACGCTGTCCGCATTTTCTTGTATAACCTACTAGGCCAGCAGGTGTGGGCCTCTTCGTTGAGGGGAAATGCGTCTGTGGCATTGCCCCTGTCCAGTCTGACCGTCGGCAGTCAGCCATGCTATCTCCTTGTAAGTGATGCCGTGACGGGGACA
>JAGVJW010000002.1 GCA_020050895.1 bacterium
CCACCTGCCGTTGCCGTCCATAATAATCCCAACGTGGCGCGGGATTCTTCCGCACCCCTGGAGTGCGTTCCGTATGGACCTCTCATCGTGAGATATCCGTTCGCTAGTCCAACTCACCTCTGTATTACCTCATTCCAAAATGGCAAAGATACCACTGTCACAAAAACCACAGCAAGATTCCTACTCTCGATTTCTCCCGTTGTGGAAATGTTGCTAAGCTTGTGGAATGACAAGGGCTTTCGTAGATTTGCCGTTCATACATTCGGCATGTTCCGAAATGGCACGTGTGCATCATTCAAGTATTGTGATACAGAGGCACGATTGAACGTCACGAAAGCAGACATCGTAGAAAAGATTGCCACCCAGACTGGTCTAACAAAGTTTGAGACCAAGGCTGTGGTGGATGGTTTCTTAGTGAGTATCATTGACGCCCTTGCCGAAGGAAAGCGCATAGAGCTTCGAGGCTTTGGTGTGTTCAGTGTTAAGAGCCGCAAGCCGCGGATGGCGCGGAACCCGCGAACTGGCGATCCGGTACCGCTCGAGGAACGCTTTATTCCGACGTTCAAGGTTTCGTCGGAATTCCAGGAAAAAGTCCACGGTAAACTCCATACCGATGGAACTCCAGAGCGAAATGTTCTCTAGGTGATGAAAGGAGATCGCGTAAACCACACACCAATGCTTTGGTGGTTTGCAGCAGTTGTTGCCGTTGTTGCAGTTTCCGTAGCAACCTTTGCCGTGCACCGTCATTTAATCGACCGTGCTATCGAGCAGGCCGCTCCGGCCATGGCAAAACGCGACAGTATCAGAATTGCATCGGGCGAAGAAAAACTCGATAAGAAACGATCTGCTGCCCACAGAGACACACTTGAAAATTTGTTGAAGATCATTGAGCTGGAATTGGAGAAGCGCCCAACAGACAGCATGTTGATTATCTCGGCAGCGAACACTGCCTACGATCTTGAAAAATTTGACAAAGCGGAACTTTTCTATCAGATGTTTCTCGACAAGATCGACAACAGCAGCGTGGTGGCTAAAATCGATCTTGCCTATGTTACCTTCAAAAACGGTAACACAGAAAAGGCTGCATCCATGCTCCGCAGAATAATCAGTAAGGATCCGAAGAACCAAATGGCCATGTTCAATCTTGCATACATATACGAACAGTCTGGCAAACCGGAGCTGGCAAAAACATGGATAAAGAAATGTAAAGACGCCGACCCCAACAGCCAACTGGGACGGCAAGCGAACGCAATTTTATCATCATCATCAACTGGAGACTAACATGCCATGCGGGAAGAAGCGAAAGCGGCATAAGATGGCGACTCACAAGCGGAAGAAACGCTTGCGGAAGAATCGTCACAAGAAAAAGATCAGGTAGAATGAAAGGGAACTTGTTAATTCACGTTCCCTTTTTCACATATTGCCGGTCAACCATTGAACGGATTTTTCATGGAGCATCACGTAGATCATTCAAATAAGCGGCATCAGTTACTCGAGCGCATCGCTACTGTGTTGCTTGCGCTAGCCACTGTTGCCACAGCATGGTGCGCCTATCAGAGTACGGTGTGGAGCAGCGTGCAGGAATATCAGCTGCACGATGCAGACACGGTGTACCTTGAGGTGCAGGCGTTGCGCACATTGTCGATGCAGAAGACAACGATCGACGTAATGGCATTCATCAATTACTTGAATGCTGTTGCAAAAGATGAAGATTCGTTGGCGAGCTTTTACCAGAAGCGATTTCCTGTGCGCATGCTGCCGGCATTCAACGCATGGGTAGCCCTCAAGCCTGGCACGAATCCGAGCGCCCCCTTAACACCATTCTCGATGGTTGAGTATCGGGTTCCGGAAACGCTCCGTGCCGACAGTTTACAGAGAGAGTACAAGGTAATGTTCAAAACTGCGTCGGAATCCAACGCACACAGTGAGCACTACGTTTTGCTGACTGTAATTTTTGCAAGTGTTATGTTCTTTGGAGGAATTACGAGCAATATTGGATCGCTATCGACGAAGACATCCATTGTAATCGGCAGCACATTACTCCTCCTGAGTGCTGTTGCGTGGATGCTAACTTTCCCAACTGTGATACGGTGACGCTGGGAATCATAGCTGCTCTCGCTACAGTTTTTGCATGGTCAGCGGGTACATTCACGTTTCTCAAGGCGGCAAGAATCATTCCGCCGGCATTGCTCAATCGTACGCGGATATTGATTGCTCTTGGCATCACTGCCATTGCCGCCTGCATCATCCAAGGCATACTTCCACACCAACTCATCCTACTCCCATCAGTTCAGCAATGGTTCTGGCTGGGTTTGTCCGGTGTTGTTGGATTCACCATCGGCGATTTCTTCGGTTTCTCGGCACTCCGGATTCTTGGGGCACGACGCCAGAGTGTAGTTGGCACCATTTCTCCGGCCTTCGCCGCCATGGGTGGTTTCCTGCTGCTTAACGAGCACATATCGTTAATCGGAATGGGTGGGATGGCGATGTCCATCATCGGAGTCATGTTGGCCATGGGCAGTTCTGAGGATCGTCACGAAGTTCATAAAGATGGTTATGGTTCCTACACGGCGGGCACCATGATGGCCATCGGTGGAGCGGCATGTCAGGGTATCGGACTCGTTTGTGCCAAGGTTGGCATGACGGGGAGCGTGCACATTTTTACTGCAGCGCATCAAGCGTATAATATTCCGCCCCTTCACGCAAATTTTATGCGCCTGAGCATTGCCTTTCTCAGCACATACGTGATGGACTTTGTTCGAAGAGACCATTTCCGTCCCATTTCGGAGGCATTCGCAGACAAGGAGGGTCGGCGTGCCATGTATTGGGGAACGCTATTCGGTCCGGTTACCGGTGTTGCACTGTCTCTCTATGCCGTCTCGGTACTGGAAGCAGGTACAGCCCAAACCATTTTTTCACTCGTCCCGTTTGTAATCCTCGCAGCGGCTGCCATCAGACAGCACGAAAAACTGAGGCCGGCGGCAATCTTTGGCGCTGCGATAGCTGTTAGTGGAGTGCTCATCCTGATCTATTCCGGTTGAGAGACAGAGAATTGCCGGGAGAAACGCCGGGAGAAACGCCGGGAGAAACGCCGGGAGAAACGCCGGGAGAAACGCCGGGAGAAACGCCGGGAGAAACGCCGGGAGAAACG
>JAGVJW010000118.1 GCA_020050895.1 bacterium
AGTCGAAGCCCAAGTACGGAGGTACAAGGTTCGGAATATCTGAAAGCCAATAAATAAATGCTGACATGGCAATAAACTGAATCGTCAGTATGGCTCGCAGCATCACAACAGAAATTTGCTATGATGGAATAACATCGCCAATGCGCTCGATAATGTCGCCGGCAATTATGCTCTCTGGCGCTCTATTCTGTATTGCAGCATCGCCTGACGCCGCATGAATGTGCGCTCCTAATGCAGCCGCATGCAGTAGTGGAACGTGCTGTGCACACAATCCTGCAATGATTCCCGTAAGCACATCGCCGCTGCCCGCAGTGGCCATTCCCGGATTGCCACCCAACGTCAGGAAACTTTTGGTGCCATCGGTTGTAATTGATGGATGACTCTTGAGATGAACTACACACCTTCTTTGCAACGCAAGTACCTTGCATGCGGCGATGCGTTCCAAACATGTAGTGCCGTCGAGACTGCCCTTTCTTTTAACAACATATTCAAATTCACGATGATGCGGGGTGAGGACACAATGCTCCAACGTAGTTGTAAGTTTATTTACAATTCTCAGACCGTCGGCATCAATTACGATTGGCGTTCGTGCATCAACACCATCGAGTACATCAACCAATAGCTCAAGCGACTCTTCATTATCACCGATTCCTGGACCTACTGCAATTGCAGTTGCCCGTATAATTTTCGCCTGAATTATATCCCGCCCTTGCACCGAAAACGTGCCTTCGCTGGTTGCTGGAACCTCCGTGGCGATGACTTCCCTGGGAATTAATGGATGAATCGATGGCGTCACCAATTCCACCAAGCCAGCGCCAGTTCGCAAGGCAGCATACGATGTAAGAGCAGCTGCTCCTCTCATAGAAGCCGATCCTGCAATCACAAGGACGCGGCCATAGTCGAATTTCGAGGTCTGACGCTGCCGTTCAGGAAGTATTTGTCTGATATCAGATTGCTCCAAGGCAAATGCAGTTGTATGCAAATCAAGAATATCCCATGGCGCTCCAATTGTTGCAATGCATATCTCACCACATACGTCGGGACCCCGTTCACACACCATGCCAAGCTTCAACCCTTCCATGGAGATTGTAAGGTCAGCACAAAACGCAAACTCGTCGGCACGCCCAGTTAGTGCATCCAAACCCGACGGAACATCAATAGCAATTTTGAAAGGGGCTCGAATTTCAGGAAACCAATCACATTCAGTACCCTTTAAACTTCCTCTGAAGCCAACCCCAAACACAGCGTCGATAACAACATCAACATCATTAACAACACGCAGTGCCTCGCTCAGCGATATAATGGGCAAGGTAGGAAGTATTTGCAGGTAATTTGCTCGTGTTGCATCCGACATTTTTTCTGTAGCCACATCGGCAGCCACCGTTACTTCGTGCAGGGTACTTAACATTCTGGCTACAGCAAAGCCATCTCCGCCGTTGTTACCATTGCCACACAGCACCAGTATCCGCCTGTTTTCGGGAAAACGTTCAAGAATAATGGCTGATATGCTCCGGGCAGCATTCTCCATAAGGGTGGATATGGGAATTCCTGCTGATTCAACACAAGCTGTGTCGATATCTTTGACGTCTTGCGGACTTAAAATCCTTAACATAGTTTCAAACTACGATTCAAAGGTTATCTGAACCCTGATGAAGAAAATGCCTATCGTCATAATGTTAACATGTTTGTTCGAGATCATGGTTTTCGCGGCAGGCTGCACCGGATTAGACCCAGGCGATCTGCCACCTGATTCATACCTCGAGGGTACGATAACATATAGCGGAGGTGTTGACGCATGGCCCGACACCACAATTTATCAGGTACTCGTGATTGCATTCGAAAACCAGCCCCTTACCAGAGATGAGATTTTTGAATCATTTCAAAAAAGTGAGGTAGTTATCAGCGAGTCTCTGCCCGACAGCGTTGAATCTACAGAATATCGCTTTCGAATTCCTTCTCCACCCAGAACATTCAACTATGTTGTTGTGGCAATGCGTGATGGACCAAATCTTCTTGAAGATTGGAAAATGCTTTCTGTGTATTCGAAGACCGGCGATCCAGTTGCGCCAAGCCAGGTTGTTGTTGATGTAGGCTCAGATGTTAGCATTGACTTTCTTGTAGACTTCGATAATCTACCGCCTCAGCCCGTGCCATGAATCACATACTAAAGTTGTGTTTTCTCATCACCTCGTGCACCATTGTGTTTGCACAAAGCGGAACCATTAATGGGTTTATTACTGACAGAGACGATGGATCGCCTCTTGTAGGTGTTTCTGTTAGCATCGAAGGCACACAACTCGGAGCAATCACCAACTCATCAGGACATTTTTTCCTGCGATATGTACCGCTGGGAAAAATATCAATCAAGGCAACGCTGATCGGATATGAGCCAACGGCGGCAACGGCGTTCATCAAGGATGAAGGCTCTGTGGAAGTTGTCCTAACGATGCTACAAACAAGTATCAAAACAGGTGAAATCATTGTATCGGCGAACAAGACAATCCAAAATGTGCAGGATGTTCCGATATCGGTATCAACGGTAAATCAACAGGAGCTTGTGCAGAGGAATGTAACCCGGCTCGACGAAGCGCTGAGGTATGTAAGCGGAATCAATGTTGTGCGCGATCAGATTAGCGTTCGGGGTACGAGCGGCTTTGCGTTCGGCGTTGGTTCGAGAACAATGGTGCTACTCGATGGTTTCCCTGTGCTCTCCGGTGATAATGGCGACGTCAAGTTTGAAGTTATGCCCGTTGCTGATGTAGAGCGTATCGAAGTCATCAAGGGTGCCGGATCGGCATTGTATGGCACTGGCGCCTTAGGGGGAGTTGTGAGCATGTTTACAGAAACGCCTAAGGAGGGCACGCACGTCAATGCCAGAGTCTATGGCGGTGTGTACACTGATGTGCGCTACAACGAATGGAAATATCGTTCCACGATTCCTGCTCAGTGGGGAGCGGATCTACGAGCGACGCAAACCATAGATAAGTTTAGCATTAACCTGAGCGGGGGCATCCGATCGGACGAAAGCTATCGGCAATACGATCGGTCACTTCGCGGTTTCGGATAGGGTAAGGTGCAGTGGAAGCCTGTAGATAAAGCCAAGCTTACTGTAGCCACGTTATTCTCGCAATCAAATGTTGAGAATTTTGTTTATTGGAAAGATCTGCGAAATGCAACACGTCCGCCAACAGATCAGGACTTGAATCAACGCCTCTGGACTCAGAAGGTAGCTGTGTTTGGAGAGTGGATACAATTAATTGATTCAAAAACATCGCTGACCATCAGACCCGGCATGTACCGCACGCGATTTGAAAATCGTGTCGACAACGTCACCCTTGATTCCAATCGTTCTATTGCCTTTGCGTGGAACGCTGATGCTCACCTTACCCATTCGTTTTCCGAAGTGTTCACAGTAACAAGTGGTATCTCTGCGAAACTCAACACCGTGCG
>JAGVJW010000010.1 GCA_020050895.1 bacterium
ACAAGCCCAACACATCGTTTCGCTTGTTCGTTCTTTGAGAGAAAAAGCAAGGATCAAAACGCGTCAGCCACTTCGGCGCATTTTACTTCCGGTTGACAGTCCTAAAACGCGACGAGAGATACAAACTGTTGAGGACATCATTTTGGAAGAGATCAATGTGAAGTCAATCGAATATGTATCCGATGATGTAAACATTGTTCGAAGGAGCGCCCGACCAAACTTCAAAGTAATTGGCAAAAGTATGGCGCTCAAACGCAGCAAGTGTCGAACGCGATAAAATCCTTGTCTAACGAACAGGTAAGAAAGTTGGAGCAGTCTTCCGTTCTTGCAATCAACATCGGTGAATCAACCATTCAAGTTGATTATGAAGATGTTGAGTTAGTAAGCGAAGACATTGAAGGGTGGCTGGTTGCTTCAGAAAATGGAATGACAGTTGCTCTCGATACTGAAATTGATGAAGGGTTGGAGCGAGAAGGATTGGCACGTGAGTTCGTTAGTAGGGTTCAGAAAATCCGTAAGGATTCCGGGTATGAAGTAACCGATCGTATTTCGTTACACTATGATAGCGATGATTCGACATCGGATGCTCTTGAAGCCTTACGGTCGTACATTGTAATGGAAACGCTGGCGATAACGCTCGAGCGGGGGGAACGATCCAATGGGATCGATCTCGAGATCAACGGGCGTCACGTCAACGTGCGCGTAGAGCGCGTGTGAAGTGGTGTGCGTCATAACGACGCATGCGTTTTCATTCATTATCATGTGAGGTTCGTTCTATGGCAGCAGCCAAGAAGGCGACCAAGAAGGCCGCAAAACCGGCTAAGAAGGCGGCAAAGAAGGCCGCTAAGAAACCGGCGAAGAAGGCCGCAAAGAAGGCGACCAAGAAGGCCGCCAAGAAGGGTGCAGCGAAAAAAGCCGCAAAGAAGCCGGCGGCAAAGAAGCCGGCTAAAAAGGCAGCTCGCAAGCCCGCAGCAAAAAAAAAAGCCAGCTAAGGCAACCCCCTAGCGTGGCTTTAGGCCCGAAGACTTCTCAAAGGCGGACTTCATCAGCAGTGGCTCAGGTTTCAAAAACAAGCACTGCAACGTCGAAACGTAGTTCGGAAAATAACACAACGGTAACGGCCAAAGCAGCAAAAGGCAAGGAAGTGACGAAGAAGTCCACAAAGTCTTCCGGGATGAATGAAAAGTCTGCTCCGGTAGCATCAAAAGCCACCGGAGCAGCTTCTGTTTCAGCTCCCTCTAAATCGAAGGGTCCAACCCTTCCAATTGCACCGAAACCGGGCCTGCGGTATTCGGATAAAGATCTTACAGCATTCCGAGCAACGATCGAACGATCGAAAGAAGATGCCATCGAAGAATTGAGGATGCTGAAAGAACGCCTCGAAGATCTTACCAACAGCGAAACGTCGGAAGAAAGTGCTATCTATTCGATGCACATGGCTGAGCAGGGGAGTGAGGCCATTGAGAAAGAAAAGACGTACGCTCAAATTCAGCGCATTCAGGATTACCTGCGAAAGCTCGATGAAGCGCTGCAACGTATTGATGATAAAACATACGGCATCTGCCGCATGTGCGGAATATTGATTGCAAAGGAACGTCTACTTGCCGTGCCTATTACTACTCTTTCAGCGTCGTATAAAATTCATCAGAGATGTCCGGAAGACGGGATTGATCGCATTGTTGCGAAAAATCCTGATGCGTTGAAATAATGCGATATCACCTGATTGCCCTCGTCCTTGTTTCTCTCGATCAACTCACCAAGGTGATGGTGAAGGGATTCTCCCTGCTTGGGTATCAACATGAAGGGATGTACCTTGGACAAAGCTTTCCGTTAGTTGGCAACGTAGTGCGTGTAACCTATGTAGAAAATGCCGGGATGGCATTCGGTATTTCATGGGGCGAAGCAAAGGTAGTTCTCACGATTATAACAATAATTATCGCCGGCTTTCTGGGCTATTATCTAAACAAAATCAAGGCCTCTCCGTTGCTGACGCGCATTTCGATAACGTTGCTGTTTGCAGGCGCTGTGGGAAATTTGATAGACCGAGCGTTATACGGAGTGATTTATGGAGAAGCAGGCTTATTTATGGGACGTGTTGTAGACTTTATCCAGGTTGATATCCCTGATGTAACATGGTTCGGACATACATATACTCATTGGCCAGTGTTCAACGTTGCGGATTCATGTGTATTCATCGGCATTGTATTACTCTTACTTACCGGTGGGAGAACACACCGTGAACGGGCATGAATACCAGGAACATGAATTTGAATTTGTTATTCCTGCACGACAAAACCCGGAGCGCCTCGACGCTTTTATAACGCGTAGCATCGAACACGCAACACGTACGCGTGTTCAGGCAGCAATTGATGTTGGCCGCGTTACGGTTAACGGAATCTCAAGTAAGGCGAATTATAAAATCAAACCTGGCGATGTGATTCGGGTGCGCGTTACCAAGCCCCCTCCCATTCAGTTAATACCACAGGATCTTCCGCTGCATGTTTTGTACGAAGACGACGACGTCATCGTAATCAACAAGACGTCCGGCATGCCTGTGCACCCGGGATTCGGAAACCGCGACGGAACAATGGTGAATGCTGTGCTGTGGCACATAGGGCAAAGAGAACCCATCGATGTTCTCGGTAACAGAGATGTGTGGAATGATGATGACGTTATTCATGCTATGAATTCAAACGAGATCAGACCCGGCATTGTACACAGGCTGGATAAAGACACGTCGGGTGTAATGGTTGTCGGTAAAACATATGCAGCAACACTCGCGTTAACGTCTCAGTTTGCATTGCGCACTGTTCAGAGAGAATACACGGCGCTTACCTGGGGCGTTATTAAAGATGACAAGCGTTTGATTGTAGGTGACATCGGACGTTCTACACGAGATAGAAAACTCATGGCAGTGGTTCAGCGAGGGGGCAAGTTCGCGGCAACAGATGTAAACGTCGTGGAACGATATGATTGCACAACGCTGGTTACGTGCAGGCTAAAAACGGGAAGAACACATCAAATACGAGTTCATCTGGCACACATAAGGCACCCTGTGTTTGCAGATCCTGATTACGGCGGACGCGAGGCTGCTCTCAACGGCGTTCATCATTTGTATAAGCGCGATGCGCAGCAAGCTCTGTCTGTTCTCCACCGTCAGGCACTGCATGCGCGGTTGCTGGGATTCGTGCACCCACGAACGATGGAACTCATGCATTTCGAAACACCTGTCCCCGAAGACATGATGCAGGCTATTTCGATTCTGAGGCCTACTTCGGAATTGCCACTCCCATCCGTCCTGCAATAAATTCTGTTCTGCGTCTCACGTAATTGCTCGGTGCGTCCACACGAAATTTCCGTGGGTTGGGAATCACTGCGGCCAGACGTGCCGCTTCGTAACGTGTAATCTGGCTTGCATCCTTTCCAAAATATCTTCGAGCGGCAGCCTGAACACCATACACTCCGTTACCCCATTCGATCGAATTCACATATACTTCGAGAATTCGCTTCTTGCCCCAGAAAAATTCGATCCCATACGTAAAACCAACTTCGAGTGCCTTGCGGATAATTGATCGGATCGGAAAGAGAAACACATTCTTGGCTGTCTGCATGGAAAGTGTACTTGCACCTAGTGGAGGTTTGCCGTGCTTCTGGCGTGCTACGTTAACACGCTGGGCGTTCCTAACGGCATTCCAATCAACACCGTTGTGAGCAAGAAACCGTCCGTCTTCGCCTGCAATAATTGCCCGGTATACCCATGGAGAAACATCGCCGTACGAAACCCACCGTCGATTAATAATCGGGCTTGATTGTTTGAAGGGGGCTTCTATTACGCGCTGGACCATCAATGGCGTCAGACTCGTTGGGACAAATCTGAAAATCACCAGAATCAATACAGTGCAGAGAATAAATGCTGCTGCTGATCGAAGGAGCCAGACAAGAATATTTTTCAACATTGACATTGCTTTACATTACTATCGTTAAATTTGCTCGCTATTAACTTAACAAATCTAAAGGTACTATGCTCAAGGCTCTCGACGTCGACATCCTCAATCATCTGCAGGACGATGCACGTTTGAGCTTAAGCGAGATTGCCGAACGAGTTGGATCTTCCGTCCCAACTGTAAGCGATCACGTTCGAAAACTTGAAGCAAACGGTACCATTAAAGAATACGCAACAATCATTGATCCTCTTGCAGCGGGTCTCGACGTTACGGCATTCATTTTTGTGAGTATGGAATCGAGCGCCAACTACGATTCGTTTCGGAGGAATTGCAGATTGCGCCGTGATGTTCTTGAGTGCCACGCCATCACTGGTACAGCCTCACACCTTGTTAAGGTGCGGGTTAAAAATACAGCAGCGCTTGAACAACTGCTCAGTGCAATGCAGCAGTGGAAGGGTGTATCGGGTACACTCACAAGTGTAGTGCTCAGCACTCATAAGGAAACACTCACAATACCTTTGCAAATAAATCAATGAACCTGGATCATTATCCCCGAGTAAGATATGCAGCGTGAATACGACGTTATTTCAGCAGCCCGTAACTGGAGGTTCAATGGCTTAGAGGCGCCTACTCCGGCCGACATGGTGTCGGAGGTTTTCGCCACCGATGTACTCACCATGGAGCAGCTGAGTTTGCGCCTAAGTAAACCCGTGTGGCAGTCTCTCAACGCTACCATCGAGCATAGTCACGCAATCGATCCGGCAATTGCAGACACCGTAGCACTTGCAATTAAAACGTGGGCAATGGAGAAGGGGGCCACGCACTACACACACTGGTTCCAGCCCCTTACAGGATCTACTGCAGAAAAACATGAATCGTTTGTAATGCCGATTGCCGATGGTTCTGCGATTTCGCAGTTTACAGGAAGAGAACTCATACAGGGTGAACCCGACGCATCATCATTCCCCAGCGGCGGACTGCGAGCCACATTTGAAGCACGAGGTTATACGGCGTGGGATCCAACATCGCCGGCATTTATCATGCATCACCACAACGGTGCAACGCTATGCATACCTACGGCCTTTGCATCGTGGACAGGTGAAGCGCTCGATTTAAAAACGCCCCTCTTGAGGTCGATGGATGCGCTGAATACTTCGGCGTTGCGTGCATTGAGCTTGTTTGGAGATCTTGATGTGCAGAAGGTGGGTAGCACAGTTGGAGCAGAGCAGGAATATTTTCTTGTCGACGAAGAGTTCGCCTATCGGCGTCCGGATCTCGTGATGACTGGGCGAACACTGTTTGGCGCCAAGCCTCCGCGTGGGCAGGAGCTGGAAG
>JAGVJW010000276.1 GCA_020050895.1 bacterium
ATCTGTTGGTGAAATGTAATGCGCTTCAATCTGCGGATATGCCTTAAGCACGTGATCGATATATGGGCGTTCATCCACGTCGCCCTTCCCTGTATAGAACGCCGTAAATGTTTTTACCCGATTCTCGTCAGTCGAAGCTGCGAGGATGCTTGCGATTGATGTGCTGTCGAGTCCGCCGCTGAGGCATACGCCCATTTCAACATCGCGACGCGATGTTAGCCGGACTGAATCGGTAAACAATTCTCTGAACTGCTCAGCGTGCTCATTGAATGTTAGGGGGCTTGTAGTTTCAGTATCGATGCGAGCATACTGCGTAATCGAAATCTTTTCGTCTACGAACGTCAGATTGCACCCTGCAGGCAGTGCCTTGACGTCGTCGTAATACGTTTCGTCCCAGTGGTGCATCCACCCCAAATACAAGCCCCTTGCTACCTGAGATTCATTGATAGTAGACCGAAACAGAGGCGAAATTTTTAACGCCTTGATTTCACTTGCAATGTGAATCCGTCTATCGCGGTAGATATAGTGAAAAGGCTTAATCCCAAATCGATCGCGAGAGCAGAATAGGGAATGCTTTGTATTGTCGTGGATGACGAATGCCCACATGCCGATAAAACGCTCAACACAACCCGCACCCCATCGGTGGTAGGCAGCAAGGATAACCTCAACGTCTCCGGCGGTTTGAAAGGTATAGCCATCCTGCTTCAGTTCGTTTCTAAGCTCAACATAGTTATAAATTTCACCATTGTAAGTAATGGTGCACCCATAGCAGGTCATTGGCTGATTCGATGCAGCAGTGAGATCGATAATACTGAGTCTGTTGTGCCCGAGAAAAACAGGAGGATCCGACCACATCCCACGGTTGTCTGGACCGCGGTGACTTGTGATATCAAGCATCCTAGCCCCAAGGTCCGTGATCTCGGGCGTCGAAAGGCGAGCGTCAGAAAGGGCGATAATGCCGCACATAAAACGGAGATGTGGAGACTGGAAATATTTGGAAGAAACGTTTGGGGACAGAGAACATTAGTGTGTGCGAAGTTAACTTGTGGATGATGGATGTGCAGACGCGACTAAAATTGTTACAAGGTCCGGTTCGACCATTCATACCCGGAAAGTTGAGGGATGCCCTGCGTTCTTCGATTCGTTTACTTCTGCTTGGTAGACGAGTTCCCTTTGCAAATAGGACAACGTTGGCTCTGAACCGCAATGTGATCAGCGTCCCAAGTAAGCAATGGCTTAACGTACACGGCGGAGATGTTGTGTTGTTTGCACGATCGGCAGCAAATGGAATTGTGCAGGCGTACGGTATTGACTCATGGCACATTGGAAATTCGCTCAGCCGAATCGGTGATTTTAGAGGCGTACTTGAGTTGGCGCGAATGCATCACTGGTGTGCATATGCTTTGGCGGCACACGTCGATGCTGAGGATCCGAGTCAGTGGTTTCTAAAATTTCGCGAAGAACTGCATGCATTTGTTCAGCAATATCCTGCGCCGCGTGGAGACTTCTGGTCCGTTGGAATGGACGTGGGTATTCGCGTTCATTCCATGCTGGCAGCCTATGACTGGTTTTTTCAGGCAGGATATCACGATTCTGAGACAGAACAAATTGTGGCGGGACTTGCTTCCGACCACGGCTATGTGATTGATGCTCGTATGGAGAGGGCAGGGGGCATGTCTACGTCGCACTACCTGGGTACTCTGCTCGGTCTGTTAACAGTTAGTGCCTATCTCGTCGGTGAAGAAAGCCTAATCAATCTTGCCCGTATTGCTGCATCCGAAATTCGGCAGCAGATAGAATTACAGATTCTTGATGATGGAATGAGTTTCGAAGCAAGCACTGCATACCATCGGCACGTTGTAGACATTCTCGTCCGCACTACACGTGTGCTGCTCGAGCAACCCTTTGAACATGATGCGTTGGATGAAGAGTGGTGGCTTCGATTATCAAAGGCAATCTATGCACAGCGAATCCTCGAGTCTGTTGGCATGCCGATAATTGGTGATAATGATGATGGAATGGCAGTTAAAGTACTTGGATATTCGGCAGACACAACGGCAATGCTTGATGATGCAGCTCGGCTTAGCCCGTTGCAGAATGCATGCTCCATGCCACTTGAACGAAACATATCATTCCCCGATTTTGGATTGTGGATTTACTCACACAACGTATTTACGCTTGCGGCTCGATGCGGCAGCAACGGACAGTACGGCAAGGGCGGACATGCGCATAACGACAAGAATTCGATAACTCTGTGTATGAACAATGAGAAAGTCATTGTTGATCCTGGATCCTGCTGGTACTCAGGTAATCCTGAGCGCCGAAACCTTGACCGAAGTGTGAAGGCGCATGCGACGGTTGTTATTAACAATGCTGAACAATCACACTTTCTACCAGGCAGAGGTGAGAATCTGTGGTGGATGTTCGATGAGCCTGGCTTTGAAGTTGAAGGGGGCTTAACCACGTGGCGCGGTGTTGTAGGATCGGAGCAGCAAAGACATATACGTACGATTGCAATTAATGAGGAAATTGAAATCCACGATGTGATACATGAAGCATCAGGGGGAAAAGTTATTATCCCTCTTGGACATACCATACAGGCTGCAATGGGTAGGAACACCGTTACCCTGCGCGGCGAGGCTTCGGTAATCGTTCTTCGATGGTCCAACGCCGAAGCCGAAATAGTACCAATCGACGTTGCCCTGGCATTTGCCGAATCAGTTGCCTCGACTGCAATCATCCTCACAATGCTCAGTAACGAACTGACGTGGACGATCTCACCTATTTTAGAATGAGATGAAACTTCGTTCGCACTTGGGTAAAATCACCTGGTCGCTTGCCGACAAGGGTCTTTACGTCTTGTACGGGCTTGTACAACTGTGGCAGATCCAAGCCCTGGCGCCAAGCGTGTATGGTGTATTTGCCTTGCTCGTTGCGCTGAACACGTGGATTATGTTGATTTCCGATGGATCTGCATTAAACGGTCTGATCCAATTTGGAACCGACCCATCGGAAAGGAAACGCGTCAACGCAATGGGGCTTGTGATACATGCAACAGTGCTGGCATTCTCCTCCCTTACAATCCTGGTGTTACAACAGCCGCTATCAGATTTATTTCGGGAGCAGCAGTTCGTAAAGGTGGCAATGATGCTGCCATTGTATTGCCTGCTCACGCTTCCCCGAATGTTCTGCCTGAAATTAATCTATCGCGAAATGCGGATGAGGGATTTGTTCGTCATAGATCTAATCTGGTTTGGAGTACGCACGATAATGACGGCGTGGGCAATAAGCACCGACTCTCTGCATACACTTGAAGATATTATACAAATTGACTTTGTTGGCATGGGGGCGAGTTCGCTTGCTGCGCTTTTTTTCACGCGAAAGGAGCTGCGGTTTAACTGGAGAGGTTCAATAACGTTCCGTGACTACCTGCGGTACGGGATTCCGATGGCCGTAGCAGGAGCATTGAACAGTACGCCGCGTCAGCTTGACGTGCTGGTTATCGCTGCCTTTTTTGGTGTGGGAGTTGTGGGAGTTTACAACCTTGCTAAGAACCTGTATCGATTCTTCGAGCAGGCTTTTGATGCAGTTGTTTCGTTGCTCTATCCTGCATCGGTTCGTATGATTACACAGCATCGTACCGAAGATCTTCAGATTTTGGTTACAAAGGCTATCAGCGTAACACTCATTCCCACCGTGATAGCTCTTGTAATACTTGAGCTGGGCGGAAGTTCTCTTATTGTGCCTCTTCTTGGCGAGAAATATGCAGCATCGGTAGGACACTTCAATATCCTGATACTTGCAGCGCTGGGAATGCCGTTTACGCTAATGTCCTCTATCATACAGGCTATGGGGCACAGCACAGTAGTTGTTAAGTTTTCGGCTATTGGACTCGTTGTAGGCATGTCAACTCTCTTTGTTGCCTCGTTTCTGGGATTGCAGAACTACATCGGTCTTGGACTTGTTGCAAACTCAGTAGTTGTTGGTGCACTGTGCACAGCGTATGTAAGAAAGTCAGTCCATTTCCCATTAAAAGCATTGATGCGTACTGTTCAGGATGTACGCAAGGCAGTACTAAATAAATTTCAAGAATCATGAGGTTATGGTTTCAGGGAATGGCATCCAAAGCGCTTATGAAAAGGCGCAAGTGGCCTGTTCTGCGTATGGTTCTTGTTGCCTTCACAGGATCCGTGTGGTGTATTGCTGGCGGAAGCTGGATACTTGCGGTATGGCGCGAAGTCGATGCTCAAGCAGAGAACGTGAGGGTGGAGATTTTCCTGCATAGCGATGCATCCGACAGCACCGCAAACAATTTCGTTCTGGCAGTACGGCAGATGCCTGGTGTTGAAAGCGCAAGGCTTGTGTCAGGCGATGAATTGTGGAATTCGTTTGCAAGGGAAGTTGGAGCCGAAGACGAACTGCGAGAAATAGTTGAACTGCCTTCAATTGTGCGCTTTACGTTGAGATCTCAATTCGTGCGAGCACCATCACTTGCGTTGCTGACGGCGGCAATTGAGCGTCAGTATCCGGAGATTGTAAGGGAAGTAGTGTGGCCCAGGGAATTTGTTGCCATACTTGATTCCAGGCGCTCCGACGTAACCATTCTGGGATTCAGTGCAGCAGTACTAAGTATTGTTATGTTCTCTATTGCGCTGATGTATGCCTTCCGTGCGGAAATCCACCAGGCTGGTGGTGATCTTGAGCTAGGTGCTCTGCTGGGCGCGAGCAGAACGGCGATAGCTACGCCGCACTTTGTTGTAGGCGTAGTTGCCGGGGTTCTGGGTCTTGTAAGCGCATGGGTATTCGGTATCATCGTTTTGATGAATGGAACGTTGCTATTACCCTGGCTCCGTTATGTAGACAGTATCGACGTCGTACTAATTGCATCCTCTCTGCTCGTCCCCGGTCTGATCATTGCCTGGAGCCTGTCAATCAATGCAGTGCGCAGAGCCGAACTGAAGGGTCGTTGATGAATCTTATCGACCGGTATCTAATGCGACGGTTTATCGGCACATTCGTGTTTACGCTTGTTGCATTATCGATGTTATTCATCATCATTGACCTCATTGAGAGACTCGACAATTTCATCGATCTTAAAGTTGGCATCTTCGATGCTATAAGTTACTATGTTTACTATCTGCCATACATTGCAGAGCTACTGATTCCTGTTGCATCTCTTCTCGCAGCGCTTTTTAACGTAGGAAGGCTGTCAGCGGCGAACGAAGTGACTGCAATGCGATCTGTGGGTCAAAGTTTTTGGCGTTTCCTTGCCCCCTACATGGGAATTGCATTAATCGTCAGCATCGGGGAATTATACTTCAACGGTTGGGTAGTGCCGCGTGCAATAACGTATAAAATTCGGCTTGAACGTACGGTTTTGCAGGAAGGTGGCGGGAATGCGCTGTTCAATGTGTATTTCAGAGATAGTCCGTTGCGAAACACAACCATAGAATTTTATGATGAAACTAACAAGACGGCAAGAAATGTATCGATTGATGAATTTACAGATGTTTACAAACCGCGTCTTGCATGGCGGATCGAAGCACCGCTGATGAAATGGGATAGCGCATCTTCGGTATGGATAGCGGATTCGGCAGTACGCAGAGATATTCACGGCGATACAATGATTATTACCACGCTTAAGAATGCTGTGCTGCCGTTCACCATTCGTCATGAACAAATTCAGCGACTTCAGCGAGATCCCGACGAGTTGACATTTGATGATCTTCAGGATTATATCTGGACGCTAAGGGCAGGGGGCAAGGATACGCGTTGGCAGGAAATTGATTACTATTCCCAATGGGCTTTCCCATTTGCCAATGTGATTGTCGTTTTAATTGCAGTTCCATTTGCCGCTGTTCGTCG
>JAGVJW010000112.1 GCA_020050895.1 bacterium
GAAGCTAATGCCAACATATTTAGCGCTAATGTTCAGGCGAGCAAAGAAATTGAACAGATACTGAATTTTTACACTGGTTTCAGCTACGAACGAATTAATGTTATCAGCACCTACACATACGTGCTTCCGCAGGAGGTGCAGATTGTTCTTGGCTTGTTGCCCAAGCCACCGGCTGGCGAACCAGCAGTGCCTACACCGGAACAACCGGGCGACCTGGTACAACAGAAGAGCATTGTAAAAGTAAATAATGTTAATTTAAAGTGGACCATCGGATCGTCGCTGCACCTGGGTAATTTTTGGCTGGCGATAGACTACTCAGTAAGCCAGTTCAATATTCTGTCGTTCGGTTTAGCTTACACGCTCTAATCGGCAAAGCGCAAGCGCCCCCTGGCATCTACTATCACACCGTCTCTAGCCAACGCATCAACAATACCTTCAAACCATTCACACGTTGTCTGATCGGCTGTGTTAAATTGCAGTGCCCCTAACGCCTGATTCTTGGTTAATCCGTTACTACTTGAACGCAGCAACTCTACAAGTGCACCGCGCCAGAGTCTGTTAGGCCGCCCCATAAATGTTTGCTCCCGCCTCTTGAGTTCACGTGGTTTTACATTCGATGCCGTAATGCTATGGGCAGACGCACAATAATGTTGAAGGGGGCAAACACTACACTCCGCCTTCCGTGCCTTGCAAATAGTACTACCCAGATCCATCATTGCCTGATACCATTCAGATGGATCTGCATCCTGTATAAACGTTCTTACGAGTTGAGTAAGAGTATCATCCAGACTAGTCTCACCATCTGTAGCATCCTTCGTCAACAATCTTGTACCCACCCGCCTTATGTTCACGTCTATGACCACGGTTTTTACACCATGCACAAATGTTGCAACGGCGGCTGCAGTATAGTTGCCGAAGCCTGGAAGTTTTCGTAATTCAAATTCATCTGAAGGTATGCTGCCATCGAAGTCACGTACAATGATTCTTGCAGCATCCCGCAAACGTACTGCTCTATTATTGTAACCGAGCCCCCTCCATGCCATTATTACTTCTGCAGTCGATGCATCCGAAAGCGCTTGAATGGTCGGGAATCGATTTATAAAATGGGGTAGCAATTCGGCAACACGGCTCGCCTGAGTCTGCTGCAGCATAATCTCCGAAACCATCACCATATAAGGCGTCGCATCAGGATTACGCCAGGGATAAGAACGGCGGTTTTCTCCGTACCAATTAAGTAAAGCCGAGCGTATGCGAATAGTATCTTTGCCTAATAGCATTCATGCAACCTAGCACTTGGGGAACAATGGACAGTGGAAAGATAGCAGAACCTGTAACAGAAGTATCGAAGGTTCTAAATCACGCATGGGATCCATATTCAAAGGTTAAAGGTGGAGCAGAAGTTGAGCTAATGTCGCTGCGCGAGCTAATTCCGAATGCATTCATCAGATAAAAGCAAATCCGGTATCCTTTTCACAGTTCTCATCTGTGGCTTGGGATACTTCGTAGACATTTATGACCTCATCTTATTCAGTGTAGTAAGAGTTGAGTCTCTAACAAGCATTGGCGTACGGCTCGAAGATGTGCTGCTTGTTAGCGAATCAATCATGCGTTCACAAATGATAGGCATGCTTCTGGGAGGAATTCTATTTGGCATTCTCGCAGACAAGCGAGGACGTCTTTCCATCCTTCTCGGTTCCATCCTGTTGTACTCACTGATGAGCATTGCAAATGCATTTGTTTCCTCTACTTCACTCTATGCAGTATTACGATTTTTCTCAGGAATTGGGCTCGCAGGGGAATTAGGAGTCGCCGTCACGCTTGTAGCAGAGGTAATGCCGAAGGCATCGCGTGGATACGGAACAACAATAGTTGCATCTATGGGAATTCTTGGTGCAGTGTGGGCCTTTGCCGTACATACGATGTTCGATTGGAGGCCAGCGTATGTGGTGGGAGGAGTCATGGGTCTCATCCTGTTGGTTATGCGCGTACGTGTTCAGGAATCGAGCATGTTCCGTCTGTCGGAACGTGCACTGGTAAGGCGCGGAAACATGCTCATGTTGTTCTCGCCTAAGCGATTGCTGCTCTACATTAGTTGTATTGCAATTGGTGTCCCCATCTGGTACATCATCGGTATTCTCGTGTCCTTTTCGCCGGAGTTATCTCGGGAAGGGGGCTCGGTTGGTACGGTAGTAGCCGGACAAAGCATCATGTGGGCCTACCTCGGATTAGCTGCGGGCGATCTCCTAAGCGGCTTGATAAGCCAGTGGCTTAAGAGCCGGCGTTTGTCGATCCTGTTTTTTTAATGTTATCGGGAACGCTATCGTGGTGGTATCTTGCCACCACAAATAAGTCGGAGGCGGTAACCTACCTACAGTGTGGTCTGTTAGGGTTTGCCGCAGGATATTGGGCTGTATTCGTCACAACATCGGCAGAGCAATTTGGCACAAATCTCAGGGCTACTGTTGCCACATCTGTTCCGAATTTTGTAAGGGGAGCGCTCGCACCTGCATTACTGTTGTTTCGGTTTTTTGCAACAGGCGGGTTACCTGAAATGGGTATTGTATATGCAAACAGGCCTCTTGCAAGCAGTGCAGTTAGTGTGGGTGTGCTCACGTTTGCAACTGCGATTCTTGGATGGATGTTTCTGCGTGAGTCGTTTGGAAAAGAATTGGAGTATCTGGAGACATAATTCGTACAGTCACTTTTTTTAAGGATTTGTTCATGAGAAAAACCTTACTTGTATTGTTCATCGTGTTTACGTCTACCGCCAGTATGTTGGCACAAGACATCTATCTTGGCCCCTATGTGCTTTTGAAAGGTGGCACCAATGTAGCTGGTGTACCGGATGGTCTAAAAACCAGCGCCAATTTCAATGGCATTCCTGACTTCGGCTTAACCGCAAGATGGATGTTTGATAAGTATTCGAACCTTGGTGTTGTGTTAGACTTCGGCTATTCTACCTATTCTTTCAGAGTAGGTCCGGATAATGCCGATCAAGCAACCGATGCCAGCACAATCATTTTCAAACCCTCGTATATCACCGTCGTTCCCTCGATATACCTGAGCGGATTTACACTTGGTTTTGCGTTTGGTTTCCCTGCCGCTTATAGCGTGATGAGCGCGACAGGTGATGATAAGTCGGGACAGTTTCTTGCCAATGTTAAGGACATAAACGGTCCACTCATTGAATTACGAGTAGGTGGAATGATTCCAGTGCTCAAGAGTGAAAAAGGTATCCTCAGCATCCTCGTTCAGGGCGGGTACATGCTTACAGGGATGGTAGACAACACCTATTGGGAGAAATACAGCAGTACGTTCAAAGATGAAGCGAACAATCCAAAGGTACTCTCATTGGGTGTTGGCGTCAACTATCTGTTTAATCTGTCTGAGCTGTAACACGTATCAGTGCTTTTGAGTGACACATTCGGAAAAAATCATCATCCTCGATTTTGGCAGCCAGTACACGCAACTGATTGCTAGGAAAGTGCGCGAGATAGGAGTCTATGCAGAGATTCACCCGTACTCAATCAGCAGACAGACTTTTGATGCACTTGATCCAAGAGGAGTGATTTTATCCGGAAGTCCATGGAGTGTTTATTCTGAAGGCGCTCCTCATCCGGTATTCAATTTATTTACAACGGGTGTGCCCATACTCGGCATCTGCTATGGAATTCAACTGATTGCGCAGCAGTTGGGTGGTGCAGTCGACAAAGCGGCACGCCGTGAGTATGGCCGCGCAATCCTTGCTGTGGAAGACGATACTGATTTGTTCAAAGGGCTTGGTCCAACGATGCAAGTCTGGATGAGCCACGGCGACCATCTTACAACTATCCCACCAGGCTTCGAACACATAGCAAGGACAGATAATGCTGAATACTGTGCAATCCGTAATAAGGAATTGAATGTGTGGGGCGTACAGTTTCATCCCGAAGTCCACCACACCGAATCGGGAAAAACTCTACTCAGAAATTTCGCCATCGATATCTGCAAGTGCTCTCCAACGTGGAATGCTACATCGTTTATCGATGCAGCCGTTGTAGACATTCAAAATACTGTTGCCGATGGAGGGGTAATATGTGCCCTCAGCGGAGGCGTCGACTCAACAGTGGCTGCCGTGCTTATACATAAAGCAATTGGCGATAGAGTGCATTGCATACACGTCGATAGCGGCTTAATGAGGAAGAATGAAAGTCGGACGATAGTAAATCTATTTAAAGAACACTTCCAGATAACCGTCGACCTGGTGGATGGCTCCGAACAATTCATTTCGCGGCTGAGCGGCGTTGAAGATCCCGAGGGTAAACGAAAAATTATCGGTAATACGTTCATCGACCTCTTCGAACAGGAAGCAACAAAATTTCACGATGCACAGTTTCTCGCCCAGGGTACGCTGTACCCTGATGTGATTGAGTCGGCAAACACCAATGGTCCTTCGCAAACAATCAAGACGCATCATAATGTAGGGGGCTTACCCGATGTTATGAATTTGAAATTGATTGAACCCTTTAGAGAATTGTTCAAAGATGAAGTCCGTGCTGTTGGACGCGAGTTAGGAATACCGGAATGGTTTGTTGGACGGCATCCGTTCCCGGGACCGGGTCTTGCGATAAGGATGCCTGGAGTCTTTACAAGGGAAAAGGCCGAAATACTCAGAGAGGCAGATGAGGTATTCCTGGAGGAAATTCGAAATGCAGGCCTGTACAATGAAATATGGCAAGCTTTTGCTGTGCTCCTGCCCGTACGTACTGTGGGTGTAATGGGCGATGAGCGCACGTACGAGTATGTGTGCGCACTACGGGCCGTCACTAGCGTAGATGGCATGACGGCCGACTGGTACCACATGCCGCATGAAGTATTGTCGCGCACCAGCAACCGCATCATCAATGAAATCCGAGGCATCAATCGTGTTGTATATGATGTTTCGTCCAAGCCCCCTTCAACAATAGAGTGGGAGTAGAAATGGAAATAAGTCCGGTTTGGATGCACCTGCTTGTCAATCATGTTTCAATTGTTGGAACATTCATAGGCTTGGCAATCGTTATTGTAGGATTGTTTATGAAGAGCAGCGTTGTAAAAAACGTTGGTCTTACAGTGTTTGTAGCAACAGGACTTACGGTTTACGCTGCATATCTAACGGGAGAACCTTCTGAGGAAGCCGTGGAGAATCTTTCTGGCATATCAGAGCAATTGATTCACAACCACGAGGAAGCAGCTCGTTGGTCGCTTACGGCAATGTCGGCAGCGCTGGTACTTTGTCTTGCAACGTTATTTTATAAACCTCGAAAAGCGATTGTTAGAAATGCTGTTTTGATTGCTTTTCTAGTGACTTCTGTAGTGGCGTATGCGATAATTGTTAAGACGAGTCATGACGGAGGCTTGATTCGCCGGCCCGACCTTAATCCTTCTCCTACCGTTAACGAACGCAACATCAACCACGAGCACCAACACTGACCAATGTCGATCCTAGTTCCCATAGCCAACGGCACAGAAGAAATGGAAGCCGTAATCATCATAGACATGCTTAGGCGTGCCGGGTTGGATGTTGTAGTTGCGGGTGATGGCGACATGGTAACATGTTCGAGAGGCATTCGGATTGTTCCCGATATATCCATTGATGACATCAGCGATGATGATGTTTTCGA
>JAGVJW010000211.1 GCA_020050895.1 bacterium
AAATTCAATATTGCCTTGATAGTTAGAAGCCTGATCACCTAAATACAGGCGAGCCTGGAAGTTTCCGACGCTAGAGTTGATGGATTGATCATTAATGTTATGATTCTTCCACTGAACAATGATACATCGGCGCACAGGCTTGATAGTATCGCAATTTTCATCGCGGTCTACATCTATAGCCCAAGAGATTTCCGAAGGCATATAACCTGCAGCAACGTTGGCAGCTGTTCGCAACCTGTGATCACCCCAGAAAGGTGCAACCACATTATCGGGGTATGAAGCCGAATTGATAAACAATCCTGCTGACTGCTTTGCCGGTACAAGCTTCGTTCCGTCGAAGGTTAAGAAACCGTTAACGCTAACGTAGAATCGACTGAATACCTGTCCGTTGTAGTTGAACACATCGGGTGAGGGAATGTTTACGGTAGCGTAACCATCGTCCAAATCGTTTGTGTTCGTCGGTGGCAGAACAAATGCCGATGGCGGCAAGACGTTCTTAGCCAAGAGCGAGGCAGGGCACATGTCGAGATCCCGATAGGGACGTCCAACTACAAGTTCGGGCTGTCCAAACTGGTTGAAGATCTGCTGCGCCAGGCCCTCCACCGCACCGATTACGATTGAACAGAGCACCACTGCCGCGGCAATGAATACCTGTTTTTTCATAAGAACTCCATAATTATTAACATGTTCAATTTCGTTGTTCGGAGAGTGGGGCCGGCCAAAAGCCGGCCCCGGACTTTGCGCATTTATCGTATGAGCACCACTTGATGAGTTGCCGACGTCTTACCATTCGATACACGAATGGTGTACGTTCCACTGGCAACGATACCACGGCTTGATGCTCCATTCCATTCGATGGTCTGAGATCCAGCATCGAACATTCCGTTTGCTAGTGTCTCTACAAGCGAGCCCTGTGCATCGTACACATCAACCCTAACATTAGATCCAACTGGATTATAGAATGTTATCGAAGTTGATGATGTGAACGGATTCGGTGTTGCCTTTGTTATCGACATGACATTCGTAATCGTCAGTTGATCATCATCAAGACCTGTTGTGAAGTCATAAAGAATGATGAAACCTTCGATACTAGTGCGATTGATGACGATTGTGTGGCACTTCTCTGCACCGGAACTATCAATCTCGTGAGTGATATCCGCAGCACTTGTGCCAATACCTGTCTTCATGTTAAATGAGAACAACGCACCATTTGAAATGTCGTCGCGAATGTAGTACGATCCCGGAGAATTGACTGTATCCCGCGCAGGAATTTCTGCGGAACACCACGACAATTTTACTGGGTAGTAATTGGATGCTTGTCCTGTTTCACCACCAGCCTGGAATCGAGCTCGGTAAATAGCTTCACCGGGCGTTGTGGAATGCGGGAAGATGTTTCTCAGAATTCCGTTCTTGGTTGGGATTGTCCAGCGTGCATCAAACACGTCTGTCGGTGGAACTGGCGGCAGCTCATACTCACAATAGTTAGAATCAAGCTGACCAAATGATGATGATTCATCACCGCGTGTTGCAATTGCGGTTTGACCTGTACCAAATTCAAGAATCTGGAAGGCACCAAAATTGTTCTCTACTCTTACCTCAGCTGTGAATCGCGTTGTGTCCGAGATAGCCACTTGATAGGAGATTTCTTCAGATGCTCCCTTACGGTCGGTTACTCGTATCCGGATTGTAACACGGCCGTTGACAAGCGTCATACCTTTGAGTGATGGCGTTGATACAACAACCTTTTGCGTATCTGCAATCGGACTCGACAGACGATTAGGTGTGAATGTCCACGATCCAGCAGGATCGATCACTTCGAACGTAAGCTGCTCATTGTCCGCTTGCTTTCGCTTAAGATCCAGATCGGCCACAGTGATTGTGTCCGTGTATGGCTCATTAAGATCAAAGCACTTAAGGATCGGCGAGGCAAGTAGCTTAGGCTCGTGGTTCACCGCCCTAACAAGTAGGTCAACGGTTGCGATGTCCTTGAGTAAGCCAGCGTCCTCGACGATAACGGTCACCTGAACCGTTGTGTCGTCGAACGGAAGATCGGTAACTCTTGCCGTACCATACAACAGGCCGCTTTCTGGATTAATCTTCAGCCACTTCGGCGTAGTCTTGCGCGAAGCGTCAAGAATTATGCTGCCAGCTTCTGGGAAGTACGGGTCGACCGGCACTGAGTCACGCGGATCGTCTTGATAGACGAGTTCGAATGTGTGCTTCTGACCCCAGTTCGGATCGTAAATTTTTATAGTGCGCGCCGAATCAAGAAGAACCAGGTTGTAGTCTGTGTCTTCAACAGCTTCGACCAATGATAACGTTTCAATCTTTGGCTGAACGTTTACAAACACTCGACGCGTAAGTGTGTTGATTCCTCCGTGACCATCATTAACAATGATCGAAACGACTGAATCCGTATTGAGATCACGCCAACGTGGATCAAATGGTGGCGCATCATTGATAGGCTTCAGAATCTGACGTGCCTCTGCATCCGAAATGCGGATGTTGATTTTACCACTTGTTGTAAAGTCGACAGCATTAGGATCAACATTTCCACTCGCGTTAAACTGTCGCATGTACTGTGGCGACATCCAGACTGGACGCGCAATCACAAGTTCATCCAACGTTGTATCGCCAGGTGTGTCACGAACTATTGTTGAAAGGAAGCCATAGGCCGTCTTGCCATAGCGGTAGTCCCATGGGCCATACTTCTGTACAACATACCGATTTGCGTCAACTGCGGCCATGTCTTCATACTCGTCATCGGTATTAACGTCGAGCTTGAATCTTAGAGAGTCAGTCAGGTTTGCCACAAACTGAACATTCAAACTATCGTTCTGATTCTGTGCCGGATCATTATACACTTCATCTAAAATGTTATCCGGAGCAACGAGCATGCGAGCTACGCGCGACTCAGTCGGCGTCATTCGTAGTGTATCCAGGAATGTATCGTTACGAAACGTGTTTGTGTCTGTAGTGGTTGGGTCCAGCACAATCATCAGCGGAGAGCCAAGCATTCTGGTATACTGCGGACCTGTTCTTCCAGGCTTGAATGCCCATAGGAATCTCGGCATGCTGTCAACCACATGAATTCTGAATTTGTACGACGTGGTGTCAAGCCATCCAAAATTGACTGTGTCTTGCTGTAAGAACCGGGCATTAGTGTTGTCGGGATTGCGTTGGTCCAATGGAAGAGCATTGTTGTCGTACTCTTCTGCATGGAAGTATTTCGGATAGAGATACAGCCAGTGCGAGATTACTTCCTCAGAAATTCCGGACTTGCGTAGTGAATCAACCATCTCGATGGTCGGTGGGAAGTTCTTTGCCACAACTTCGACTTCTTCACCACCCGGAACGATGTATGGATTAATTGGGCGACCACGCAGGAAACGATAACCAACAGCACCCCAAGATGTATTATTGGCATTTCCAACTGTAACCAGCGTATCGCGAAGCCAATACTTGAGAGCAGAGTTGTTGTCGGTAATCATCCAGAAGTACGACAATTGAGATCCCTGTGTAGAATCCATGATTACTCGTGGATCGTAAAGAAGGTTAGGATCTACTGCCGTGATGTTGAAAATTGAATCTCTCTCTTCCCAGTTACGCGACGGAATTGGAGTTCCAGCAGAGTCGGCTGGATACGAACCGGGCTCGTTAAACCACGGATCTTTACCCGGACGTGTTGACTGCAGTGCTGTGATTGGGGTGTAAAGTCTGTTCTCAGTAATAAATACCCGGTTTCTCATTTCTGGGTGAATCAGCGGAGAGTTGGCAAGTGTATCGCCAGAACCCGTGAACACCGGAGGAACTGTTGTATTGCTTACACTGAAGGTTAACGCACCGTTGAGCGCGTCTACAACACCGTTCTTCCACAATACCGTTCTAGAAACAACTAAAACATTGTCTCCTTCGCGAACCGGAAGTGCGCGGAATCTCTCACCACCATAATATGTTTCCTTGCCCTCATTGGATGTGGGCAGTGAAGGACGGTTACCTAAACGGAAGCCCGGTCCACCAAGCTCTCCGGCAATAGCCGATCCATCCCACCTGCGTCCTGACAGAGCAGCAGAGTCTTCTGCAATAGCGTTGTCTGCAATGTAAGAGAGTAGCGTTGCGCCCGAGCCATAGGTTGCCAGACCTTCGTATGCACGACGGATGTTGGGATCGCCACCGTTTGTCGAATCGGGTACGAGTTCAACGCGTGCACGGAATATTGTGTCGGTCTTCGTTTTCTGACGCATGTTGACCCGGATGTAATCACCCGTTCGTTCGTTGATCACGAAGAACACTGTCTCGTTAAACGCTCGCTGATCGTTGTTGCTGATTTCAGATGTCTGACTATAGTCAGCACGCGTTTCGAGGAACACTGGGTATGCAATTGGGTGATCGCCTACAAATTCTGTCTGCACCTTTCCAATGTGGTCATACAGCTCAGCATCGTATGGGTCGCGCGTCATGCGCTTCACATACTTGCCAAACGAAGGCTTCGTAGCATCGCTGTACAATACCAGTGTTGGTGGAATTCCGACAGAAAAATCTTCGATCGGTGCCATACGCCGCCGCGAATAGTCAGCGGTTTTAATATCAGTACCCTTGTCAAAGATGTCGTAGATGCGACCTTCTTGCAACAGCGTGTCCGGAATCGTCCATGTAGGCACGGGCTTGTAAGTAATGCGCCACGTTGATTCGAACGGACCTTGCTCTGTTGTGTTATTGATTGAGTTGCGTACGAAACGCATGTGCGTCTTACCATTCCCCCCTACAAAGAATGTTTCCTGAACACGCTGGAATGTATTGTTAGCAGAAAGCGGAAGAATGGTGTTCACGTTCGCTTCTGTGCGGCCCCAATAGTTGCCGCGTAGAGTGTCGACGCCACCGAATCCGATTCCCGTTGTGCCAGCCAAAACACCCTTTGTATCCTGAGCATCTGGCACGCGGATCGTGAATCGAGCATCATTGTCATAAATCGAGTTTGCGGCAAATCCATAGGAATTCCATGGAAGGGGGCCAACAACTTCACCGTATAGGATGGCTCCTGCAAGGTCGCTTGATGCCGGATTCTCTGATCCAACCTTCGGGCCATCGATGGTATCGTTCTGACGTCCAATCTCAGATGTTGCTCTGTTGTTGGTTACGAAGCAACGCTGGAATGCCAGCTTGAGATCGTAATTGTCCGAGTAAACAGCAGCTCCCGTGAATGCAACGTTTCCTTGAATGCGAACTCGGTCGAATGCAAATGTGTCAACGCGAACCCGTACGCTGTCAAGGATGTATAATGCACCCCCTAAGCCCGTACCGTTTTCGCGAAGTGTTGTACCACCGTGTACTACATCAACGTCGCCTTGCTGAGTTGTCCCGGATCCCATACGGTTCGGGTTTTCCGTTGCGATGTTGTCGTAGAACCGCGTTAACATCCGCTCGTCTGCCTTTGGCGCAGTTGTTTGGAATGTAAACACATCATTTCTCGATGAGTAACCTGTTGCAACTCCATTGGGTGCATAGGTAATTTCATCAAGATCGGTAACCATAAAGCGTTTGCGTGTTAGAGTATCGGGAGTAACAACTGCAATACCGCCGCCATTACCATTTAACGCTCTGTTCGAGCGGAATTCGACACCCTTCACAACAGTCAGATCAGCGTTGATGGTATACAAACCACCGCCACCGCGCACGTTTGGTAACAGAGTATCGTTTACATCACCAGCAGTGTTGTTTACAAAGGATCCCCTTACAAATCGAAGCGCTCTTCTATTGATAGGTAGGTTCTGTGCAAGTTCAACTGAAATACCGCCGCCATAGTATCCCGCCGTGTTGTTCGTGACTTCGATACCATAGTTAGATCCGTAGGTCCAAAGTGGTCCGCTTACTCCGCCTGCACCATAAAGGTACATATTGCGGCCTGTGTGGACGGCGCCACCGGATGCGGTTGCTTTGTTATCCTTGAATTTGATGTTGAAACCGTAATTGCGCGCATTGATAATTCCATCGGAGCCACCAATGTGCGGAGAAACTGAAACATCGCTGGTACCGGTGCTAACGTAGACGGCACCTCCGCGTCCTGAAGAATTACTCAGGAAGTGAGTAGGTGGATTGTTATCCAAATTGCCGCGAATCTGCGTTTGCAGAGCACCGGCCGATGCATAGATAGCGCCACCGTGTGAGTACGTGGCATTGGAATTCACCAAATTGGAAATGCCAAGGTTTGGAATGTATGGCACCTTGGTCATGTTGCTTGTGTACCGACCAGCAAATATTACGCTGGTTTGGTCACCCACATATACGGCACCTCCACGAGCACCGTTAGTACGTGTGTTTCCGACTGCCGTACTCGGCTGCCGGTTCTCAGCATAGTTGCTTGTAAACTCAATTGTGTCCTTACCCTGAACGTCGTTGATACCTAAACCAACAATCATAGGTGTGCGACCCGAAATATAAACCGCACCACCAAAGGCATCATTTTTCTGAGACCTCGTTGCATTCTGGAAAACAGTCGCTGGACGGTCGACATCTGTTACTACACGAATGCCACCGATCTGAACGGTGTCTACATCAGACAAGAGAGCGCGGTTACCAATAAATCGCATCTGACGGATGCGACCGAGATACAACGCTAAACGTCCATCGTCTACAGACTGACGTTGCGTAGAAGTAAGTGCTGGCTCGGCACCCGAAGTATGCAGCAAGTCTATGGCACGCAGCTGCTGATCGTACGGCTGCGCATTCCAAGGGCTTGTAAGGAAAGGATTAGTTTCCGCTACATAGATGGGCAAGGTGTTTGTATTAACCGTTGGATACAACTGGAGCGATGAACCCGTATACTGATCTACCGGTGCCTGCAGTATCTGAAGAGCACCTGCATGGTAACGGGCCATGTTGTTACGGAAGTTGCAGCCCACAATCCACGTTCTAACTGAAAAGGTTGTGATGGCTCCACCACTTCCGTTTGTTGCCCTTAGAAGATTGTCGTTGGCTGTCTCTGCACTAGCACGAGTAAACAGGCTTCCTGATGAATTTGCCCAGTAAATGGGCTCGTTATCCACCGTTGTGTCCTTCCTGAAATTCAGGAAATCCACATCGCGGAAGAAGGCAGCATCAGCACCCGGAAGAATGATGATGTGACCCCACTCGCGAGAGAAATTGTTCACGTCGCCCGCAATGAACGTAATACGTCCGGGACGAACATTGATCGGATTTCCACTTACGCGGAACCAGGGGTTTAACCTGATTGCCGATATCACACCGCCCAACTCCAAGCGGGCAGCCTTATAAATGACAGCTTCTGCCGGCGTGAGATTCTGCAGATTCGGATCTGAACCAACATCTACATTGAATATCGTGCCGTACTTGCTAGAGTGAATTGTCGGCTCGGTATAGATCGTCGATGTTAACACTCCAGGTGCACCGAAATAGGCAGGATCGTCGTAACCAGTGTACGGCGGCTGCAAAGCGTTAGCAGCATTCGGGTTATAAGTCGCTGAAGCGCGACCATCTGCCAATATCCGACCACCGACAGAGTCAATCAGACGCCCATTCGGCAGAAATTCGATCCGTGTACCCGGCTCAATGACCAGCGTACCGCCGATGGTATAGGTGCCGCTGATCCGGTAAATGGTGTCGCGTGTGAACACACGTACCACTCCCGGAGATAGGCTTCCGCGCACCTCCACGTAGTCCTGTGCCTGAACTACAGAAAGTGCTGCGGTTACCGCTAGCAGCAGGCTGCTTAGACGAAACCAACGTTGCATACAACCTCCAGTTGTAAAAACCTTATGCATTTGAATTGTTTGCTTTGTTTTCAAATTCATTTTCATTTCAATGCGAGTAGGGCATAGCATGCCCCCGCTTCGCTAATCAATTGCCATGCCAAGCCGAGCCAAACCCGATTTTGCCTGTGGTGCAACGGTCGAAGCCTCATACTTTTTGGCAATATTGGTGAACAATTGACCGGCCTTTGCTTTATCACCAGACTTTTCAAAACATAATGCGGCCGCAAGCAGACAGTCCACTTCTAAACCTGTATTCAGGGATCGCTGAGCAGCTTGCTCATATAATACTGCAGCTCCTGTAAAGTCTTTGTTGACCTCCCTGCAGGCTGCAAGCCCCTTTAATGCGCCGACTTCCACAACAAGAGCTTCGCTGCCCTGTGCTCGCTCAAATTGTGCGACAGCCTCTTCAAACCTACCAAGATTAATTAGGCAATTACCGGCCATCAGTGCTGCAATTTTTCCTGCATCAGTTCCTGAAAACTCATCACTTATCTCTAAAAGCCCCAAAGCTTTGTCTTGTCCAACTGCAGCAATTGAATCTCCCGTCAAAGCACGTGAATAGTTGCCGGCATCAAATGCGCTGCGAACACGGGCCAGATGACTCACAGCTTGCATATTAAGTTCCTCTTCATGCGAAGTGTACCACCAAAAACCTGCAATTGATAATGTTATTACCAATGCTATGCCAGCATACAACTGCCACTTTCCAGTAACAGACTCAATCCACTCACGCTGACTGCCGCCAGAGAGATTTCCAGATTCTACAAGTTGTGTTTCGTCGTCTGTCCTCATGCATTCCTTGCGTAAACCAATTCCCGCTCTTCGTACTGTACGTCTGGTTCCAGATGGTACTGGGTAAAATGAAGCACGGTCACATGGGCATACCTCGCCCAGGGACCGAAGAGCGCAAATATATCGCTGCACGCCTGATTACGCAAACGGCGCAAACTGCTGTCTAACCCGTTAGTTTAGGCGATGTTAACTACGTATGTAATACTAGTGTGAACTCCCATTCACACAGAATCAAAAAGAAACGGTTGTTTTTATCGCATCAACAACGTCATTTACCGAAAGAAGAATTGCTTTCTCCAATGTCTTGGCAAATCCGACAGGTGTGAACTTCGATCCTACACGTGCAACTGGTGCATCGAGGTAACGGAATAATTCCTCATTAATCTCGGACGCAATTTCACCGCCAAACCCCGCAACTCGCTTGTCCTCGTGTACCACAACACATCTCCCCGTACGTTTCACTCGCTCAAATACAAGCTGCTTGTCC
>JAGVJW010000190.1 GCA_020050895.1 bacterium
CAACTAAAAACAACGCATCGTCGGCAAGTTTGCTCGACGAATTTGATATCACAAAGTCACGCAGCTGCGATGACGCCTGTTCGAGAGCTCCTGCACGATAGAGCGAATGCCCTGCCTGGAACCCGGCATACTGCCCTTCTTCTGAACGAGGACTCTTGCGGGCAGCCTGAATGTATTGCTGTGCGGCAGCCTGGAATTGCTTGGTGACGTAAAGACCATCCCCTCGACGCACCATCGCTTCGACAGCATACTTAGACGAAGGGAACGACTTTACGAGATTGCCGAATGCATCAACAGAGCGCTTGAAGTCCCGACGTCGGAAATATGTCCATGCCAAACCGTACATCGCTTCTTCACGACGGATGCTAACAGTATAGTTTTTTACAATCTCGTCATACAGCTCACTAGCATTTTTTAATAAGTCGGCCCGATACATTGCTTCGGCTAGCCAGAACGTTGCTTCATCGCGTTGCGGATGGTCGGGGTGATTTCCCAGAAATTCCGTCAACGCCGTGATACTTCCTCTTCTATCATTAGCCTGGACCAGACTGATACCTTTTTTCAATCGCGCTTCGGCAAGAAACCTGTCTTTGTTTGGTACATAGGCATCTGAAGCCGTCAGGGCAAGCGATTCAGCTCTCTCATAAACTTGAGCAGCCTTTGCCCACATCTGCCTTTCAATCAGCGTTGCGCCGAGCAGCAGTCGGGCGCGTATCAGCGTATTGGGATCGGTTGCAGATCTTTCGGCTCGCTCAAACGCTTTTTGTGCCTCTTCAAATTCCCCGCGTTCATAAGCCCCCTGACCAACTTCGACCAGCGCCTGCGACTGAAACGGATAATCTGGCTGAGCGGCGAGAGCGGCGAATATTTTATCCGCTTCAGTCAAAGAGCCACTTCGCTTCAATGCAATTGCGTAATAAAGCAATGCTTGCTGCCGTTCAGGTGAATTACTTCCAACCGTGGAGTCGATAACATACTTAAGATGTCCAATAGCGCTTTCAAATTTCCCCAAATGCAGCTCTGCGTATCCGGCGTGCAGATGAGCACTTGAAATGATGGCGCCCGGAACGTTTTGCGAACTAAATATCTTGACAACAGTATCGAGCCCGAAATCATAGCGCTTGTGTTGAATCAGTGCTGATGCTCTCAAGAGTCTTACAACATCGTCCGTTTCAATATCGCCCAACACGTCGAGCGCACGTTGCGGCTTGCGAATGCTGATGTAGTTCTGCGCTTCACGGATCTGTGCCTGCCGTGAAACAGACGCTAACGGATATGCAACATGTACTTTGTTGAAATACTCAATTGATTTATCATATTCCTGGTTACGTTCGTACACCTGACCGATTGCATACAATGCTTCGGCACTGTACATCCCCATGCTATCGGCGGCAATGCTCTGCTTAAATGTGCTGATTGCATCTGCGTGATGTCCAGAACGTGCTAAGGAAGCCCCTTGCCAGAATCTGGCTGCATGTTCCATTGCAACGTAAATGCTGTCTGCGCGCACTTCAAATTCACGTCTACTCAATTGTGCGGCAACATTCAGATGCTCCGACGCGGCACTATCGTTACCTTCTTCAAGGGCCGCCAGTCCACGTTCAAAGCTTGCATGAGGCACTGCTGGACTGTTTGTACGAAGGCGTTGAAAATCAGCCAGCATGCGATTTGCAGCAGGCGAATTGCCGGACTGCCGATACGTTTCAGATCGTCTGAATGTAACAGCATCCGTGGCAACGTTGAGCCTTTCACCTTCCTGAATATCGCGCAACAACTTATGCGCACGTCGTATCATGCCCCCTTCAATCAGGAATGCTGCGGATCGCTCCTGTGAAGGTATTGTGATGTATGGATGGGGAACAATCTGCGCCGACAGGTGTGCGGTATACAATGCCGCAAAACCACCGACGGAGAGTAGCCACCGTATGGTGTGTCGGAACAACCGTCTAACCTCGAAAATGCTGCGTTGCAAAGGTACAAAGACTCGCACGATGCCATTACCTTAGTTTTGCACGATGACTGACTATAACGTCTTGTTATACTATTATTTTACCTGGATCAACGCTCCCGAAGTTTTAGCTGAAGATCATCGGAAGTTATGTTCAACTTTAGGATTACTTGGACGAATTCTGGTTTCTCATGAAGGAATCAATGGAACTGTTTCGGGAAAGCAGGAGAGCTGTAAGGAATACATAGACGTTGTTCGTTCAGACGAGCGATTTAACAAAATCGAATTCAAAATCGATTGTGTTGAAAACCATGTTTTTCAGAAGCTGTCGGTACGCGTTAAGAAGGAGCTTGTCACCTTTCGGGCAGGCGAATCTGCGTCAGCAAATGAAAATGGTAAGGGGCATGTACAGCACCAACGCGGACAATACATTGAACCGGCGGATTTCCTAACGCTTCTCGAAGACAACGACGCTATTGTAATTGATGGTCGCACAGATTACGAATACGACCTTGGACATTTTCGGGGAGCGCTGAGGCCTCCGATATCTGCCTTCCGTGATTTTCCAGAATGGATACGCCAGGAGTTGAGCGAGTACAAGGACAGAAAAATTGTCACCTACTGCACTGGTGGCATTAGGTGCGAGAAGCTAACATCATTTATGATAGCGGAAGGATTCAGGGACGTACATCAACTCCATGGTGGGATCGTTTCCTATGGTAACGATGAAGTAGCAAGAGGAAGTTTGTGGGACGGTCGTTGTTACGTCTTCGACGAGCGAATTTCCATCGAGATCAATAGAGCCGGCAACAAGCGCATCGTTGGGAAATGCCATCACTGTAGTGCTCCAACTGAACGCTATGTGAATTGTGCAAACCTCGATTGCCACCGTCAGCACTTAGTATGTGCCGACTGTGAGGAACGAATGCAGCGCTCGTGTTCTGTGGAATGTATTACGGCCCGCCGCCGTGAAATACTGACTGCATGAATTGCACTCAATCCCAAAAGAAACCACAGCCGCACCTCGATGCCGGGTATTACGGATACCCGGCATGGCCGTGATACCCGGCATGGCTGTTTGAGAAAAAAAAACGCCCGGCTCTCCAGCCAGGCGTTTTTTGTGATGTTACCACACTGGGGCTTTATCGAGCCCCTAAATTCATCGTTATCGGCGTACTGCAATCTGCTTAGTCGCCGTTCCGTCGGCCGATGTAACCACTAGAGTATAGGCTCCTGCAGGGAGGCTACCAACGTCGACCTTTACGGGCTGCGAACCGATTGGCAGCATGCCGTCGAAGGCTACTGCGGCGAGCTCTCCCAAGGTGTTGATGAGCTCAATGCGCACGCTGGCTGCCTTTGGCATCATCAGCACCAATGTGGCTTCAGTGGAAGCCGGTTGCGGCGTCACGCGCTCGATGGCGAGGCCGCCGTCGTCGTCGACGACAACTTCGATGGCTCCAGTGGCGTCGCGGCTACCGTCGACATCAATAGTTGATAGGCGGTACAAGTAGCGTCCTGCGGCTAAACCCACATCCGTGTAGCCATAGTCGGTGGTTTGCGTCGTCGTGCCCAGAGCCGACACTGTTCCAACGGAGCTGAAGAGGCTGTTACTGCCGGCCATCGCGTCAGCACGTTCGACGTCGAAGTGATCTACACCGTTCTCCGATGCCGTTGTCCACGAGACATCTACAGTGGTTCCCCGTGCTTTTGCATCGAAACGCATCAGCTCTACAGGTACCACAGCGCCGCCGTTGCTTTCAAAGAAGTCGATGATTCCGCGAAGAATTCGATCTGTACCGGTCTTCGCTCCCAGGTTCTTCCAGTGACGCCAATCGGTGCCGATATACACCGTGTTGTGAAGTAGCGAAGCCGATGCTGCACCGCCCACGGAGTCCGGAGTTTCACGATCGCCTAAGAGGTAGATGTAGGCGGGCAAAGCCAATCCCGGAGTCGTCGGATCCGAGTACGGCTTTACCAATGCCGGGTTCGGTACGGCGTCGCCAGCAGTTGTTGTAGCCACCACGGTCTCAGTGCTATTACGGGCGATTGCGTTGCCGCGCACACGCTTACCTGAGTAGTTAGCTGTCGTCGGCACCGGAGTCCCGGGTGCCCGGTTCTGCACTCGCAGAACCGTGTTGACGAAGCTCTCGTCGTTGATCACGTTCATGCCGATGTGGCGGCGCGGATATTCTTGTGATCCCACTGCCAGATTTTTCTTTTCTATCTGACTGCCGGAAGCTATGTACTGCCTCAAGTCACGTCGTTCGAAGCGGGTCAATGCATCTTGGTTACCGCTCCAGAAAAGCGTACGGTACATGTCATAGTTCACAGCACGTTGTTCCCACTTGTCGCGATCGAGAACGTCATAGTAAATCGTTCCACTAGTGTTGTCCAAACCGAGACGGCGCAGACCCACTTCTAACGAGTCCATGTTCAGACGTCCTGCCGTTTGGCTCGCTGTCCCACTTGTCGGCGCTATTGTGGCATTGACGCCGGAGACTAGGATCCGCGGGACTGAGCGGAGCAGGAAGAACCGCACGATCTTCGACGTGGTGTTGTTGCTGTTGTTCTCGTCATAGGCCGTCGTTACCTCAATGCGGTAGCGCATCGTCACGTTCTGCTTCATCGCTGAAAAACGTTGAGGTACCATGTAGGAGAGAGCCTGCACATAAGTCTGGGGCGCCAGGTTCGTAAGGGCAAAGTTCACAGCCGATTCCTCTCCAGCGTCGATCGACACTTTAAGTGTCTTAGCCACCACGGGCGTCGTCTCGAACAACGCTGTGCTTAGCTCGGCGTTGTTCGACGCCACGGTCTCGCGATAGACGCGTACCGTTACATCGATGTTCGTCTGTGCCAGTCCACCGGAGTTGCGCACGAGGCCAACAACGTTGACCGGCGCTGACGTCATGATATACTCTGCATCCGACGTGGCTCCCGTCGACGAGCGGTAGGCCACTGGGTCGAGGATTGTAATTGCTTCGTAGTCCTTGATGTATACCCGCCCGTCGAACTCGTTAGCGCCGATGTCGATCAGTTGCCCAGAGGCTCCACGTGCCGTGCCGTCGATATCCGTCGTAACTCCTGCAATCGTTTCTCCGCGGTTGTTAAGCACGGAGCCGATTGGCAGAGGGTTGGTCTTCACTCGCAGCTTCTGATTTGGTGCGATGCCTGTAAACTGATGAATTGCAGAGAGTTCTCCTTCTACGGAGTTGACGTCGCGCTGCGTCCAGGCACGCCACTGTGCCAGTGTCTGAAACTCATCGGCGGCGCCACTAGAAACTGTCTCCGATGTTTTCGTAATCTCGACGAAACGCGCCATCGATGCCACACCAAGCTCATAGGCATTGCGGTCAGACACAAGGGCCATCGGGTCTTCGTCGTCGGTCATCTGGATACCCTGATAGAACAAGGCTGCCTGACCGTAGCTCGACGTTGACGCACTACCCAGCATCATCACGGCGTTGTTCTTCACCACGCTCGCGTTGCCATGCTGGATACCGATACCGCACACCAGGTTGCTCCCCGACGTGTTATCGTTCTGCATCATCACCGTGTTATTCACCACACGGTCCCCTTTGGTAAAGTAATCGTAGTGACTTTGCGCAGGCGTTGTTACGTACTGTGTCCCCGTCTTCGTAGCATCACGTTGCGTAAGCACGTGGATCCCTGCCGAGCCTGCTGAAGCCGACGTGCGTCTGATTCCCCAGACAACGTTGTTCTTCACCGTTGTGGCCTCGGCCACCTGCGGGAACTTCACGTTCAAACCCGCCTGACCAACTGATGGGAAGGTGTTCTCCACCTGCTCAACGACGATGCCGCGCGACCATACGTCGCCCGTCACGCCCGAGATTTCGTTGGCACTCACCGTCAGGTTAATGTTATGATAGCGCTCAACGCCACCTGCCGTGATACCAGCAGCCCAGACACCGGTGCCGCCAGTAGCAACGCTACCCACCGTGTGGATGCGGTTGCCCGTGATCTGTGCGCCATCTTCGTAGGCAACAAAGATCCCCGAAGCCCGCACACCGTAGATCAGGTTCTGGCGGATCTCCGTCCCCTGGCTGTAGTATGGCATAAACAAGTTTACTCCACCCTTGATTGCCATTCCGATACCCATCGTGGCAATTCCATAGCCGAAGCCAGTGATCTCGTTGCCAATAATCTTGTTGTCTCTGCCGATCACTGTATCGATACGCTCGGCATTGTTGCCGCTTTGGCCAGTCGGAATTTTCTGACGGCTTACGCAACCTGCACTGTAAGTGTTAATCGTGGAGCCAACCTGGCGAACATCCGGCTCATATTGGAACAGGTTGAAGCCGTAAATGATCTTCGGCAGCGACGTGGCATACGAGGGTACTGTGCCGGGGGCGTTGCGGATGACGCAGTTGCGGACCGTTACGTCGTGCGTTCCGTCACCCAAATAAAATGGCGCACGATGCGGCGTCGTAGCATTGAGCTGGAACACGAGCGACTTCTGCTGCCCTCCATCAAATGTGACATATCCGCTGAAGTTTGACCACTTTGGTTCCTTACTGAATTCGAGCTGAACAGCATATGGGTTGGCAGCCGTAAGTGCCTGACCCAGGAGGATGCCCACGCCCTTGCCAGAGTTCAGCGTCACCACCACACTACCCTTGTTCAGCGAACGCTCTAGTGTTGGTTTAAAGGTAATCGTGTTGGTAGTACTTGTGCCGATGATGGTTGTGGTTAGGTCCAATGCAGGAGCATTAACTGCAATATTCCCCACAGAGTATGCTGCGTCAGTTAACTCAAAGGACACCGGCCCTGAAATACCTGATCGGTAGAGGTCGTCGACTGCATCCTGAATTGTGTTGTAGTTACGGGGCTGTCCCGCCTTCAGGGTTCCGATTGTATACGTGCCGCTCAGATTAGCGCCAACGGTGAATGTCTGGCAGATAGTATTGTTGGACGGAATCGGGTCGCCGGCATACTCCGTTGTCATACATGCTTCATACAGCCCACCGTCAGCAGGTGTAAACGGAGGAAACTCAAAACTTGCAATGTTGTTCGGGGGATCAGCGCCAACGTCAGGGAAAACAACAAGCTCGCTATACACCTTTGTACGTGCTGGCAGCTTGAAGATTTCCAACCGCACTGGAATGTCCGTGAGGTCGAGCATCCCGCTGTTGACAATATTGGCGGCTGGACGAAATGGACGCTGGGCAAAGTATGTTCCGGTTCCAATTGGCTTGCTAATAGAAAACGCACCAACTTCTTGGTTGTACAGCGTTTGAAATGTATGTGTCTCTCCAGTTCGCGGCAGGCAATCATTAGACACCTGCTGATCGAATGCTCCCTGCAGTTCCGTACAGATCTGCAAATCCCATTGCGTGACTTCCAGTGTGTTAAAGGCGTTGAAGTCAATGGTGGCAGACTCACCGGTAGCCAGATTCCCAGTCCAAACTCTGTTGTCGGTATATACGAGCTGCTGGTCCGATTTTCTTCGAATAGTCGCGTTGGCTAACACACTGGTTACATTGTTAAGACCAACGTTCTGTATGGATGCCGACACAGGTGTGTTCACGCCACGCGGATATTTCTTGGGCATGGCAAGAGGCGATCTAATTGTGCTTAAAGCCAGATCGTTGTCGAAAGCAATAATGAAATTCTTCGACCAGGTCTGGCTGTAGCCAGGGATAGAGAACGTGGCTTCGACGCGATACGATCCCCCGCCAATATTTGTCAAATCCAATTCTCCACTCGGCCCTGCTGCCGGACCAACAGCCTCTGTGAATTCATACGTGTACAGAGAAGTGTTGGCGGCTGAATGTGAAATGCTTGGGTTACCGCTTTTGCGGGCTTCGTAAATAACGTTATTACTTGGATATGGCCCTACAACTTTATATGTGAGCGTTATGTTTTGTCCCGTCGTTTGGCGGAACGAAAGAGATGGGCGTGGGTTGGTAGCGCTAGAACCATCGTACACAGCACCTGCGCGAAGGATGCGACGCGGATCCACTTCATCGGGGAAGGATTGCTCTATACCAGATAGAACACCGAGCCGCATATTTGGTCGGTAATAGTATGCTCCATACCCTGTGGCTGTGTTGCAAATACCATAGGTGTCTTGCCAGTGGTAGAGAAGTCTGGGATATGCCGAACTATACGAAATAAGAGTATAGGGGGCATTATAGGTGTATCCAGTCCGTGACGAGCAAAATTCAAAGATCAGGTTGCTGGTTCCATCCCACATGAACGGGGTCTGAAAATTGAATGTATAGTATGTGCCGTTAGCACTATACGAAATAAGGGGCACGTTCCAACCCGTTGCCTGATACACCGTTGTGCCACCTACCATATTATTCGTCATCGGTGGAGCAAAGCTTGTCTGTGTTGTCGCTTTGATTTTTATAAACACATCGCGCTGAGGAAAGACGTAGGTGTTCTGCTGGATGGTAAATCCAAGCGATGTGATTTGTCCTGGAGACATCCCATAATACAGCAAGTCAGATGCACGTACATACCACTGGTTCTTGGTTGTGTAATACCAATCAGTTAGTGGGTTGTAGATATCTACATAGTCCCAATAATTCGTGGAGCCTGGTCCGCCGCCAACATTATAGTAGATCTGAGAATCAGCTTGTCGCGGCGTTAAAAAAAATGCAAAAACTGCCGCTATTGAAATCAACAGCGACCGGCGTATTGAACGGCTCATACCGTTTCCTTGATGGAAGTTGGTTAAATGACTTTTTATCGCTTGAAGTGACTACAAACCTACGAAATACTCCACCATGCGAAGGCCAGATTCTACTACCCTTCCGCTTGGGAAATGCACTGTTCATTAACAGCCTAAATTTGAAAAGTGGGTGTTTTCAATTATCTCGCGACGCGATTTCCGAGTGCCAACACACAACGACAGTTTGCAGGTCAATGCGTTACGGTGTAATTATAAAAAACTTTGTATTGCATTTGATTGTGAAAACACACACCTTCACAATGGATTAGATGTCGATTTTTGCCTTTAAAAGCCTATGAGTGAATACGAATCAGTCCAATATGCTGCCGAAAATATCAGGTTACTGTGTGGTAATGAACCTGAAATCGGCATCATTCTCGGTACAGGCCTGGGCGCTCTTGCCACCACACTGGATAAGCCCCTTTCCATACCCTATGCCTCTATACCAGGCTTTCCCATTAGTACCGTGGAATCGCATGAAGGCAGACTCGTGATGGGAGTTGTGAGTGGACGCAATGTTGCCATCATGCAGGGTCGTTTCCACAGGTATGAAGGATACTCACTTAAGCAAATAACCTTCCCGGTGCGCGTTATGAAAGCG
>JAGVJW010000212.1 GCA_020050895.1 bacterium
TATGCTGCCGGGGAACTTGCCGGGAGAGATATGCTGCCGGGGAACTTGCCGGGAGGCATATGCTGTCGGGTAACTTGCCGGGAGGCATATGCTGCCGGGGAACTTGCCGGGAGAGATATGCTGCCGGGAGAGTCAGTCAGGCGGGGGAAGGCCAGACGTTAACTTTGCAAGATGTCGCTCATCGCAATTGTAGGCAGGCCAAACGTTGGTAAATCAACACTATTCAACAGGATTATCGAAGAAAGGCACGCAATTGTAGAAAGTGAGCCCGGTGTAACGCGCGACAGGCTGTACGCAAAAGGGGAGTGGGCAGGGAAACACTTTCATATTGTTGATACCGGCGGCATTGTGCCGGAGAGCGACGAAGTATTCAACAAAGCAATCCGCGAACAGGCTCTCATTGCAATCGACGAAGCGGATGCTATCGTCTTCGTTGTAGATGGGAGAGACGGCCCCACACCTATCGACAGAGACATTGCGTCCATTCTGCGCCGCTCGGAAAAACCCATTACCTTAGTTGTTAACAAATGTGATAATGCCCAACAAGATCTATCCGCATCGGAATTTTTTGAACTCGGATTGGGCGAGCCCCTTCCTATATCTGCAATAAGCGGACGTTCTACGGGTGATTTTTTAGATGAAGTTGTTAAGGGGCTTGCAGACGAAAAAGAAACTGATGATGAACGGCTGAAAATTGCAATCGTGGGCCGTCCTAACGTGGGTAAATCGTCACTGACGAATTCGCTGCTCGGTACTGAACGTATGGTGGTTACTTCTGTTGCCGGCACAACAAGGGATGCAATCGACAGCGTGATGAAATATCATGGCGAAGAAATTGTGCTGATCGATACTGCAGGGCTGCGACGTCGAAGCCACATTAAGGAAAGTATTGAAATGTACTCGACGCTGCGCACATCACGCGCCATAGAGCGATGCGATGTTGCAGTAGTGCTTATCGATGCTGTGCAGGGTATCGAACATCAGGATAAACGCATCCTTGCTGAGGTTGCTGAAGCACGAAAGGGGATGATAATTGCAGTTAATAAGTGGGATTTGGTTGAGAAGGACGAGAAAACAGCGGAAGCATTCACAAGGAAAATCCGTGATGAAATGCCTACTATCGACTATGTGCCTATCGTGTATGTGAGCGCGCTTACACGACAGCGAATTATAAAAATCATCGAGATGGCCAAGACCATTCAGATACGCAGAAGCTTCCGAATTCAGACACATGAACTCAATGAGCGGCTCATCGAAATTCTGGAAAAAACACCCCCTCCAAGCATCAAGTCGAGAGACTTGCGAATCAATTATGTGACGCAGGTAAGAGCTAATCCTCCCGTCTTTGCATTCTTCCTGAATTTCCCTGAATTTCTGCCCGACAGTTATAAGCGATACATAGAGAGACAGTTAAGGGGCTTGTACGATCTCGAAGGTGTACCAGTAAGCTTTCTGTTCAGAAAAAAGAGCAAACAGCGGGAGTAAATGTTTGTCCTTGGTTGTTGTTTTCGACGTATCCGGCAGACATGAAGCAATTAGAAGACTTCTATAAATAATACAACAATTCCCAGAGCAACTACAAGCCATCCAAATAATGTTCGTAAGTGATCGGCATTGATTTTGCGTGCGATCTGCATCCCGATTACGATGCCGATTGTTGTGAGGATGGTAAATAATGATATAAACGGCCAGTCGTACCTGATTCCCGACGCCACATCGCCCGCAACTCCAGCAAAGCTGTTAACGCAGATCAGCGCTATGGACGTTCCAACGGCTGTGCGCATACCCAACCGTGCCCACAATACGAGCGCAGGCGTCATAAGAAAGCCCCCCCCCACTCCCAAAAACCCCGCTACGATGCCAACTCCAATACCCATTGCTGCAAGACGTAGAGGATGCGGTGGGGAATCTTTTTCTGGCTGTGGTTTTCTGCGCAGCATGCCATAACCGGCAGCAAATAGAACTGCTGCAAACGACATCATAAGGAGCCAGTCGCGGTGTACTGTATACGAAGCAATGGAGATCTGGTGCGGAATAGTAGGCAGGACAAACATTCTGATACTATAAATCGTTAGCATCGTTGTGCTGCCAAAACTCCAAAACGCACGCCAGTCAATGTTTTGACGCCGAAATGCCTGTACCGATGCAATGGAGGTTGCTACTGCAACAACAAATAACGCGTAGCCACTGGCGATAGGCGGCGGGATGCCGCCCAGATAGACGAGTGATGGAACTGCAACAATTGCTCCGCCAGCGCCAAGCAATCCCAGGGAAATGCCAATTAACAGCGCAATTGCGTAGAGAAGGAACGTCATCGGTCAGAGAAACCAATTCAATGGTTTGGCAGTGCGCTGCTGCATACCGTTACCAAGCAATTAATCCACCTCGCAAATTTTTCGGATTCTTGAAACCCATCATTGTCAGATACATGCATGCGTGTGCAGATCGGTTTCCGCTTCTGCAATACACGACGATTTCTTTGTCCTTGAACGGCTCAAGCTCGCCGACACGTTGTTCCAGCTCCTGCAAGGGAATATGCAGTGAATTGGGAATATGTTGGTAATCGCGCTCGTCGGCACGGCGAACGTCAAGGATAATCACTTCTTCACCAGCGTCGAGCTTGGCTTTTAATTGTTCGGGCGTTAGTTCTTCCATCGTTCAATTTTGCTTCGAGTAATACGAGAATATAAAAATATTGACAGTATGCTGTCTAACGTGAAGTTCCATTCAGCTCAACAGGTTTCCTGGCATTGTACCATCCCGAAAAACCATTCGGAAAATTTTCAACATTCGTAAATCCTTCACGCTCCAATAAGCTAGTGCCAATGCTCGACCGATCGCCACTTTCGCACGAAACAACGACTGTCTTATCATGAGGGATCTCTCCGAGGCGATCCGTAAGATACCCTGTATGAATGTTCCAGGAACCTGGGATATGCCCCCTCTCATAGTCAACAACAGACCGAACATCGATTACAACAACATCGTCATTACCCAACCTCTGGGCAAGGTCGTCCAATTCAACCTGCTTGAATTTCTGAAGGGGGCCAAGGGAGGCTTCCAAGTCTGTAACGT
>JAGVJW010000067.1 GCA_020050895.1 bacterium
GCCTCGTGTTTTGCGGGAAAGTATGCTTTGGGAACCGTTGGTCTCTCATTTGATTATTCCATAGAACAATGGGGTGGGAAGTATCGTCCGGATACAACCGCTGATGTTATTTCCGGACCAAGCGGCCTCTACATTGGTACCTCTAACATCGTTGAAGCATTTGTATACAACGACGGTACAGGCACCTACCCTATCCCTAACCGTCCACCTGCATACATCGACCCTCCCTTCCCCGGTTGGGATAGTCTTGCCACCGGCTTTCCCTGGCCAGCAAGTTATAATAATGGCCCTGGAATCTATGAAGTAACTTTTAGTGAAGGGGGAACGGAAGATATTACCACCACATTCCTGCTGGATAGCCTTGTGGGGGATGAAGTTGGTAAGGACTCAACTATGGTATTCCCGAATGTTCGGTACCTGAACATGTCGGTTCGAAATGTTGCGGAATTCAAACGGCCGGATCAGAGACCAGATGGCACGCTTTTGGAAGCCACTGTGAGCTACCCTTTTGACTATAGTCTCTATAACGTTCCGACTTCCTCTGAGGCGCTAGTTATGAAGGCCTATCCTAATCCTGAAGCGGTTCCAATTGGTTCTTTTGCTGCTGCTGCATATGGAAATCGAAATTCACGAGCAGGTTATACTGCATCACCAATGCGACGTTTTCTTTCTGCAGACAAGAGTTCTGGGAAACCGTTAGGACTTGGTAGGTATTACACATCGCGAAACGTTTCAACAACGGGGAAGGACACGCTGGACTTTGTAAATATATTGGCGGTCAGTGGCTGTCAGTTTACGATCGATTTCTCGTGGTTCCAACGGAGAAGTGCAAGCTATCCAGCCACTCCTAAACCAACGTTAAGGCCCACATCTTATCCTACAGAAGACTTTAAGCCTGGCGACAAGATTAGGTTTTATGTCTATGGCGGAGCACTCGGGTATCCATTCGACGGGGTTAAGGCGTATGCTAACGTTAAACAGTATGATCCCGAATTGATGTCGAAAGAATATTCAGATGACGACCTCTCGCAGGTTCAGGTTGTCCCTAATCCTTACTATGTTTCGCATGAAGGTATTAGGTCGCCATTTGAAGGTAGGCTGTATTTCACGAGACTGCCGAGACGGGCTACGATCAGCATCTATACTGCTAACGGAGATCTGATACGCAAGTATGAACATGATGAATCGACCAGTCAGGATCCATCAACGTTTGGTACCTATGTATGGGACTTGTTGTCGGCAAATAAGCAACGAGTTGCAAGTCAAATGTTGGTTGCCAAGATTGAAACACCGAGTGGTGCCAGCGTCATCAGGAAGTTTACTGTTGTAGTTGGACCTGCCAGAATCCCAACGGAGGAGTAAATCAGTGATCAATTCTAATAAAATGATACTCGCATCAAAAATGTTGGCCACAGGATTTGCGGCCATGCTGGTTGTTTCGGTCCAAATGCAATCTCAGGTTGTCAAGGTAACCGCTGGCGAACTGTCGAAGGTGGGATTGTCGGGAGGACAATTTCTCAAAATTGGTGTTGGTGCCCGTGCTAGTGGGATGGCCGGAGCTTACAGTGGTATCGCAACCGACCCCAGCGCAATTTTTTGGAATTCAGCCGGTGTTGCATTCGTAGACGGCTTTGCTGTTGACTTCAGCCAAACATTTTGGTTTGCCGGCATGTCCCACAGTTTTGCCGCAGGTGTTGTCCCTCTTTCCGACAAATTTAGAATTGCTGCTAGTTTTACTGCATTTAGTAGTGGTGATGTTGAGGTTACTACAACTGCACAGCCCGATGGCACCGGTGGTATTTACAATATCAGTGATGTTGCATTTGGGTTGACTTTAGCTGGGAAATTAACTGAACAGTTTGCATTTGGCGTAACTGGCAGAGTCATCAATCAGGCATTTTCAAATTTGTCGGCCACAGGTTTTGTTTTTGACATCGGCACACGATACGAAACTGGATTCAATGGAGTTGTCATAGGCTTTACTGTCAACAATCTCGGTTCTCAATTGTCTTATGATGGCGCTGATGTAACCCGAACAAGCCCGGCTGTTATTGGTGTCGATCAGTCAGCTGTCGATATGCAGATACAAACATCTTCGTATAACACTCCTCTGTCTTTCAGGGCAGGCCTTGGCATTGACATGTTTAAAGGTATTGTAGCTGATGCCCCGGAAACCGCAGATGATGGGACTGATATTCATCAGTGGATTGTAGGTGCGGATTTCGAAACTTTTTCAGATGTGCGGGAACAATTTGCAATTGGCACTGAATACACTTTCCGCGAGTTTATTTCCCTGCGAGCGGGGTACCGCTTTGGGCACGATCAGTTTGGCGCATCCGGTGGAATCGGCTTGAATTACGTAACAGGTGATTTCAAAGGCAAGCTGGACTATTCGATTACACCTACACAAACACTTGGCCTTATTAATCGTGTTAGTGTAGCCATCAACTTTGAATAAGCTATCACTTCGACTGATCGAATCGTACTTGTATTGCTCTTGTTTGCCGGTTTCCAGGTCCCGGCAAACGCGGTAGACTTAATAGCTGACGTTGTTCAGTTTAAAGGTAACACTGCGCGTACCAAATGGGAGTTTCAATATGCATTTGCCGATACGTCGGTAAAACATGTTGCTAATCCAAACGGTTTTATTGGAGAGCTTTACTGTTTACTAACCTTGACATCAGCTAACGGTGATACAACCGTTGAAGAGTGGATCGCTGAATCGCATCGGCAGATATCTAATGGCGCTCCTATGTACTTCTTGAGCGGTATACGCACGCTGCTTCTTAAGCCGGGATCGTATAACGTCAGCTTCACCGCATTCGATCTGAACGATACTAATAATCGTATAGCAACTAAATTTGTAACATTAGTTAGAGATTTTGGGTTGCAATCTTCGATGAGCGACGTCATGTTTACCCAACCTGCACGAATTGCTGCCGATTCTGGTTTCATACGTAACTCGCAGCCTGCAAGTCCCAATCCGCGGCACGAAGCGATAGGCACGGATCCCACCTTTGGGATCTATACTGAAGTGTACAACGCCTTGCTTAATAAGCTCGATACGTTTGTTGTTGAATTGCAAGTACTCGACAATGTTCGTCGGGAGATGTTAACAACGTATATAAAACAGGTTGGAGTTAACGACAATCTTATCATTCGCGAAGACATTTCGGCTGCCGTTCTCCCGAGTAATGTGTATTATCTGCGCGTTTCAGTGAAGTCGAAGGACTTGCAGACAACGTATGCTGCAGACGAAGATCGATTTTTTGTGCTGAATCCGGAGCTGCCGCCCGAGGGACAGATATTCCTTACAGAAGAGGAACGCTTCTTATCGTCGGAATGGGCAATTCTGAAAGGAGACCGATTAAAACTGGAGTTGGAATTATCATCCGTCCTGGCATCGCAAGCTGAAAAGGCTACGCTTGCTGGTTGCACGGATGAACGTGCGCAGCAGCGTTACCTCTATCGGTTCTGGCTCATTCGCGATCCGGATCCTATGACCCATGCCAATGAAAGACTCGATGAATTCAGACAGATGTATCAGCGGGCTCAGAAGTTTTATACTAGTGCCATGCAGAAAGATGGCTGGAAAACAGATCGGGGTCGGGTGTTGTTGAAATATGGTAAGCCTACGCAGATAGAACAGTTCATTCAAACGATCGATACTAAACCCTACGAAATATGGTTCTTCCAGAATATTCAGGGTGGTACATATTTTTACTTTGTCGATTGGCAACTCCTGCAAAATCATAGGCTCGTACACACCACAATGATTGGTGAAATCCGCAATGAAAACTGGTTTAATGAATTTGCTAAGGCATTTAGTCCAAACCCGACTCCAGAAAATACGCTGACGAACCCACAGAAATGAATAAGCTGACGGATTGGCTAGTTGCCGGAGTTCTGGCTTCGGTTGGACGTCGCTCGTGCTCCAAGACATTTGATCAGCGAATTACGCTCGGCCAGCGGCTGGGGCGGATGATGAAAGCAGACAGACGGCGGCTCGCAATCACGCGCACAAATGTGATCTCTGCTTTTCCTGAAAAATCTGCTACAGATGTTAATCAGATTATTACCGGTGCTTACGAAAACCTTGGAATTACTCTCGCCGAATTACTGGCTGTGCCTGTTCTAACACCTTCCTTATTGCTCGACAGAATTCAAATACCAAATATTGAACTGGTTCGCGATCGGCATCTAAAGAGATTGCCGTCTATTCTGATTTCTGGGCATTTCGGAAACTGGGAATATTTAGCAATGGCTGCAGGTATTGAAATTGGTGGGACGGTAACGGTTGTCGTTCATCCTCAGACGAATAGAATTGTCGATCGCGAGCTTAATTCCTATCGCTCGAAATTTGGGAATGTACTTGTGTCCATGCATGATGCAGCGCGAACGATTGTACGAACACTACAAAATGGAGGTACGATTGCATTCTTAGTTGATCAGCACGCACACCCGGAACGCGATCCATGGATACCATTTTTTGGAAGGCTTACACCTACCTATGCTGCTCCGGCAGCATTGGCAATTCGCTACAATGTGCCGATTTTTCATGCGTATGCACAACGGCTTGATGATGGAACATACATTGCGCCTCTTGCACAGCTCGATATGACCGGGATTACGCGCGATGAAGATGGCGTTGTAGAGCTGACACGCCGGCATGTTCATGCGCTTGAATCGGTGATTATACGTCATCCGCATCTCTGGTCGTGGCAGCACCGACGCTGGCGCGATTACATGCCCCCTTCACAACACTACGATGGGAATCGTTATGGAATTAGTGAGATTGAATAAGGTAATCGCCGATGCAGGAATTGCATCCAGACGTCGAGCTGATGAATTGATCTCTTCTGGCAAGGTTACCGTCAATGGAAAAAAATGTACAGAGCTTGGAACACGCGTTTCCATTTCCGACGTCGTAGCCGTAGATGGCGATATAGTACCGAGAACAAAGCACCTAACCTACATTCTACTTAACAAGCCGAAAGATATCATTACGACTTCTAGTGATGAAAGGGGGCGAGAAACCGTGTTTGATCTTGTGCGCGTTCGCACTCGCTTGTTTACTGTAGGCAGACTGGACAGGAACACCACTGGTGCAATCCTTCTAACAAACGATGGTGAACTTGCCAATCGTTTGATGCATCCGCGATATGGAATTGCCCGCATCTATAAAGCAGTACTCGATGCACCACTAAAGCGGGAACACGCAAAGGAAATATCCCGTGGCGTTGTCCTGGAAGATGGTCCAACCCTACCATGTGAAATTGTTATCGATCCTAAGGACAATTCAATTGTTCATCTTCAGATGCGCGAAGGACGCAATCGCGAGGTCCGACGGATATTTGAACACTTCGATTACTATGTTAAGCGTCTCGATCGCAAGCAGTATGCAATCTTGTCGACTCGCGGACTTTCGAGGGGCTCGTACCGTCACCTCACCAACGAAGAAGTATCTGAACTCCGCCGCATGGTGAATCTAACTTGAACTTTCTTAATCCATTTGCACTGCTCGGGCTTGTTGCTTCGGGTATACCGATATTACTTCACCTGCTTAATCTGCGGCGGCTCAAAGTTGTTGAGTTTAGCACTATCCGTTTTTTGCAGGAACTCCAACTATCGCGCGTACGCCGCCTGAAACTGCAGCAAATTCTGTTGTTGATTCTCAGAACATTACTGATTGTTTTCGCTGTGCTAGCATTTGCAAGACCAACGATTCCTACTTCCTTGCCTCTGCTCACTAGTGCCATGCGAGCTAGTGTTGTAATCTTGGTTGATAATTCTGCGAGCATGGAAGCAAGCGATCAGGCGGGTCAGCGGTTTAGACAGGCACAGGATGCTGCACGACGCATTGTTGGCATGTTGCGCAATGGGGATGAGGTCTGTGTTCTCCCTCTTGCTGCGCGATCGCCACACCGTACCTTTGGCTTCACACGTACGTTCGCAGAAGCCTTTGCAGAAATTGATAGGCTTACGCTTTCAGAAACCAATGCTGATGTCCCAGGTTCGCTTCGCTTCATTGAACCACTTCTTGACGATGCTGCCCATCTCCATCGGGAGGTTTACATCATTAGCGATGCGCAGCATGCAACACTTATGCGTGCAGCAGCAGACACAGGCAAGGTTTTCTATTCTGATGCAGCTGTGTATTTGGTGAGGATTGGTAATGGACTTGCTGGTCTAGAACAAAATTTCTCAATCGATTCAGTCAAGATTATCAGTCAACTGAATCAGCCCGATAAGCCACTCGAAGTGGAGGCGTTTGTTCGTAATGGCAGCGACAGAGATGTTTCGAATGTTGTTGTAACAATGGCATTTGATGGAGTTAGGAACGCTCAGCGTGCTGCTGATATTCCAGCCAACTCAACACGTTCTGTTGTCCTTTCCGCGCCGCCTCAACGTAACGGAATTATCGGTGTTTCAGTTGAACTCGATGACGATGCTATAGATCTTGATAATGTCAGGTTTGCAGGTGTCCTTATCCCGCCGCATGCTCGAACTGCTATTGTTGGTACTGGACTGGCGGCAGAAATGGTTGCCACTGCGTTAACTGTTTCTTATGAATCGTCCGATTATCCGGCGCCTCGACGATTCAACTCTGTGCGTGAACTCTCAAGTCAGTTAACCAGCCTTGATGCTGTATATGTCGTTAATGGAGCGTGGTCAGATGCCGAAGCATCCCAGCTTATTCAATTTGTAGACCATGGTGGTGGTTTAGTTGTCTTCGCTTCCGATGAACCGTGCGTAGCATCAACGTTGCAACGGATGAATCTGAACGTCGATAACACAATCAAACCTCAGGGCAGTGACGTGTGGCGGATTCGCAATCTCGATGAGAGTCACCCGCTTTTTGCAGGCGTATTTAAAGCTGGCAGAACTCAAGCCGCCGTACGCGAAAGATTGGTTATTCGAAAGTTGCGTCCGGCAACTGGCGGAGTTGTTATTGCATCCAGCGATGCCGGAAACTTTATGGTAGAGACAATGCATGGCTATGGTCGAATTCTGTATATCGCCTCGGCTATCGATCCGGCATGGAGCACGATGGGATCTACCGGACTCTTTGCTGCAACAATGATTAGATCGTCAATATATTTAATGTTGCCACGAGATCAGGGAATTGATGCAAAACTTGCAGAGACCGTAACTGTGCAGGTTCCTGCGCGATTTGCCAGTGAACAATCGTTTATCGTGGTAGGTCCAAATAACGTGTCAACGACGCAGACTCCGGCTCGTCTTCCATCATCAACCATCCTAACGATACCCGCTCAGCACCAGGTTGGAGTTGTAAAGATTCTTACAAACGATTCGACTGGCGTGGTACCAGTAACAGTAAACGGGCCAAAGGAGGAATCCCACCTCACATTTTTCGATGATGAGGGATGGATGAAGGGAGTCGGTGTGCTCACTACCAATCCCAACAACATCATCGTTACAAAGTCAGGTCGCAGTATGGAGCAAGCCGCGATGAAGGCAAGGACAGGGTCCGAGCTGTGGTCTTTGTTCATTGTCCTATCGCTGTTGTGTGCTTTTGCCGAGCTTCTCATTTCAAGATTCTTTGCGTCCGATGAAGTCCCCGCAGGTGGAGTGGCATAGGCTCTTTGCTGGTGTAGATGTTGACAAGGAAGTACAAACCGACAACACATCCCAGAATGGAAGGCAATGGCATATAACATAGAGCAGCGCGATGAGCAACTTATTGGATCGCGCGCCGACATAACATACACGTTGGAGTTTGACAGAGCCCCACAACACATTGTTCGTGTACGAATGATGATTACCAATGTGAACAGTGATGAGATTACGCTTGTAATGCCTTCGTGGTCTCCCGGCAGTTATAAGATTAGGGATTATGTGGGCTATCAGGGTAACGTTGCTGTATTTGCAGACTCGGGTCCATTAGCTTTTCGGTGGACAGGTATCAATAAGCTGGAGGTATTTACTGCAGGATTAACGGCAGTTACTGTCGAATACGTGATATTTGGCAATGAACGATCCGTGCGAACAAATCACATTAGCAGGTTTCACGCGTTTATTCAGCCCCCTGCAACATTCATGTATGTAGAAGGAAGAACCCAGGAGATTCACCACGTATTGTTAAAATTTGATAGGAAGATGTGGCCGAATGTATCTACACAACTTTCACGTGTGAGTGAACCATCTGCCCACGAGATTCTACTCGGTGCACTGAACTACGACGTGCTAGCGGATTCTCCAATAGAAATTGGAAGTCACGTTGTGAGGAGGTTCACATTAGAGGGAGCAACACACGAGGTTGCGTTGGCATCGTCGCAGCCACTCGATGCAGACTGGATTACAGAGCAGCTAAAGGCTATCGTAAGTACTGAAGCATCAATTTTCGGCGGTGTACCTTACGACCGGTATGTGTTTATCATTCAGGCATATCCTGGTGCACGTGGCGGTCTTGAACATTCACGCTCTTCTGTGAATGCAGTCGATCCCTCTTCATTTCTCGACAAATCGAAGGTATCTGATTTACTATCGCTGTTGTGTCACGAGTATTTCCATCTCTGGAATGTAAAACGGATACGTCCGGCTGAACTGGGGCCATTCGACTATGTCAATATCACACAAACACCCATGCTTTGGCTTGCAGAAGGACTTACATCGTACTACGATGATCTCATTGCCTATCGCTGCGGCTTTCTCACCGAGAAAGAGTATCTCGCAACGCTTACAAAGGACCACTTGGACAAGCTTTTACGAGTACCTGGCCGGCATGTAATGTCGGTTCGCGATAGCAGTCGCCTTGCATGGGTAAAGCTTTACATGCAGAGTCTTGATGCAGCCAATCGATTCCCATCCTACTATTTGAAAGGCGGTTTAGTCTTTCTGTTAATTGACCTGTATATCATCGACCGTACAGATGGTAATAAATCACTCGATGACGGAATGCGCCTTCTCTGGTCGCATTATCAGAACGATCCTTCTGTAGGTGTAACAGAGGACGAATGCATCGATCTACTTGAGCGCGCAGTGGGTGTGGAGTTGCGGGACACGATGATGAGGTGGCTAGACAATACCGCCGAGTTACCCTTCGAGGAAATCTTTTCACTGGCAGGTATCA
>JAGVJW010000145.1 GCA_020050895.1 bacterium
ATTCCAGAGTACCGAACTTACCGCCTGCATAATCGCGAAAAGCTTCTCGTATTTCTTCTTCAGTATTCATAACGAACGGGCCATATGTTGTAATGGGTTCGTTCAAAGGCTGTCCGGCAAGTAGTAACAGGCGCCCAGCTTCCCGCGCTCTAATGCTCACTTCATCGGGTTTGTTATCAAAAACTACAAGTTGATGAGCTCTTGCAACGTGCTCATCGTTAATCTCGAGCGTTCCTGCCAAAATGTAGATGAGCATACAATCATCATGGATAAAATTAATCATGCCGTTAGCGCCCTCCTCGAACCAACCCATTGCAGCGCTTATCGGCGTTTGCGTAACTGCCGGACCAACGATTCCTTTCATGTCTCCGGCAACAACAGCCAGCCGCAGCTTACCGTCGAACAATAACAGCTCAGGGATTGCAGTTTTATGCAATTCCTGGTACGCTGGATCCATCATTTTCTTCTCTGACGGGAGATTGATCCACAATTGAATTAATTCCAGGTTCAAACCGGTAGTCGAACCATCAAGAGTCGGTCCCTCTTCGTGCAAGATGCCTCGCCCGCTGGTGATCCACTGCACCTCTCCACTCGATATCTTTCCAACGTTCCCAAGTGAGTCCCGATGGATGACGGTACCGCTGTAAACAAACGTTACCGGTTCAAAACCTCGGTGCGGATGCGATTCAACCTTATGTCCCTCAGATCCCGGTTCAATTCTTTGTGGTCCAGCGTGATGCAATAGCACAAATGGATCTGCATAACGGAGCTCGCCTACCGGCAGTGGCTGATTAATGATCAATGGTCCAACCGAGGTCGGTATTCCATTTGTAATTATGCGGATATTTCTCATTAGTAAAATCCTTTAGTATAATGTTACAACGACGAAACAATTGCGACACCACTGCTTGTACCTAACCGATCGGCTCCGGCATTAATCATAGCCATTGCAGTTGCAAGATCTCTGATTCCCCCGGATGCTTTGACCTTAACTGCATGTCCAACATGTTCCCTTAGAAACTGAACATCGGCAACAGTTGCGCCTCCCGTCGAAAATCCTGTAGATGTTTTAATAAAGTCGGAGCCTGCTTGGGTAACGGTAGCGCACATTCGTTTTTTTTCTTCATCGGTAAGCAGACACGCTTCGATGATGACCTTGATGATTCCATTATCTGCATGTACCGCTTCAGTAACCGTAAGGATGTCGGTAAATACTTCGTCGAATCGTTTGCTTTTTAATGCAGTAATGGAAGCAACCATGTCAATTTCTTTCGCACCGTTGGCGAGAGCCTGACGAGCCTCGGCAACCTTGATTTCGGTTGTTGAAGCGCCAAGCGGAAATCCAACAACAGTGCAAACGGGGACATCGGATACAGCAAGGTTTTCGACGGAAAAACGGACGTAGCACGGAAGAACACAAACACTTGCAAAACCGAATCTGGCTGCTTCAGCACACAGACCTGCAACCTGAGCGCGAGTACAGTCGGGTTTCAACAATGTATGATCGATTAGGGCAGCTATGTTCATGATGCTAAACTATTGAACGTCGAGTTTGGAGCCATAGACATCAGGTGCCTTATAGGAGTGTCGACCGAATGCACTGAAGAGTTGGTTTGTGGAAAAAATGAGTCCGGCGAATCGATTCTCATCCAAATTGTAGGCAAAATCAAAACGATATATGGCATCGGAACCCGACGCTTTTAGGTTATGTATTCTGAATCCCAATCCTATAGAATGGTGATATCGTGTTTTGGATAACTCAACACCCTGATTCCATGCGCTTCCAACATCATAAAACGCAACACCCGATACACCAAGAATCCACAATCGCCAAGCTGGAAACCAACGAAACTCAACGTTACCCACAATGCGGTTGTCGCCAGTGATGTTGTTTGCAGAATAGCCACGCAGACCCGACTCGAAGTCCAAGACGAGCTGCCTGTATGCTGTCCAGTTCCACGCTGCCTGTGTGCGTAGTCTGCCAGCAACCACTAAGTGGTTGGAAAGTCGCCAGTGACCCAATCCGTTTATTTCTAAATATGTATAACGTGGTTTGGCCCCCTGTGTGCTAGTCCCTGTTGATACAGATCCAAATCCAGATGCGCCGCTTACCTGACCAAATAAGTGGATGTTTTTATTTACCGAAACAGATTGCTCCGCTGTCCCCCCCACATACCACATGGTTTCACCTCCATTCCCAAGCGAGAAGATGCGTCCAATAACAACGGTTCCCCACGCCCCTTCCTGCAAGTCCTCTGTCTCGTAACCATCAAGGAATACTGTCTGAGTAAACAACTGCCGAAGTGATGAAAATGAAATCAGAATCTGTCCTGTATTATCAAATGCTTGCCGAGATTCGGGCAATGTTCGTTGAACATTGGAAAGTTTAGCGGATCCGCTGACGAATAATCTATCGCGCACTCCATACGATTGGCCGATCCATGCAAACAGACTTCTGTCGTGAAACGGAAGCAGCATTGTAGTATCCGGCCTATATGCGAAGTCCTTACCAAAAGCATTAGCTCCCGAGATGCCGTAGCCCACCTTCGTCTGAATTGTCCGAAATGGCTTTGTGAAGCCAAGAAACTGGTCGGTACGATACTGATTGGCTCGCAATGCAGCGACGACTCCGATTTCGCTGCGGAAGAGTCGTTGTTGTGAAAGCTGACCCATCCCTTCCCAACCGATACTGTTTTCCGTTCTGTAAAGTCCGTACACCATTACCTGTGTTGCCGTTCCCATCAGGTTGACTTCTTCCAGTTTGGCTCCAAGATTGGAGATACCTCCCCCTGTGCCAAATAACAAGGCCGGGCGCAACGACCAGCGATCCTGAGCGAACACATGCACGTCAACACTGTCGGCACTCACAGACGTTACTGTGATATTCACCATGCTAAACAAACCTGTCCTTCGAAGATTCCGTTCCGTTTCAGCTATCAGAAATGAGTCGGCATCGCCCCCTTCAAAAAAGAGAAGCTCATCTTCGATAATATATTCTTTTGTAAGAGTATGAAATGAGTTAGCCAAGGGGGCAGCAAAAAACCAGTCATCCTGACTTCGGTCGAAGACATCGAGCTGATCAAAGTAAATCGCACGGATAACAGGCCATTCGAATTCACCATCGGCGGTGTTTCCGATTGTTGTGCCCGCCTGCTGAGGGAGCCCATGGCATAGATACGGTAGGATTACGAGGGCGAGCAATCCTGCTGCGACCCGCACGATACGGGTCATGCGTCCAGGTCGTCCTTTCCACGCCATGTGCCGATGGCATTAAGAACAGAATATACTTCCTGCGTGGTATTGCAATGTTCGAGTTCACGATCGAGCTCTCCGCACTTTTCTGCAGAGGCGTTTCTGATACGCTGTTTAAGCTCGAGAAGGAGGCGTGGAGCTACGCTGAGCTCGCGTAATCCTAGTCCGATGAGCATTTCCGTAGCCGCGGCATGACCCGCCATTTCTCCGCAAACGCTAACAGACTTGTTATGGCGTTTTGCAGCGTCTACTATCATTCTAACCATTCTTATTACTGCGGGGTGCAATGCATCAAAAATGTCTGACACTAATTCATTCAGTCTGTCTGTGGCAAGTGCATACTGAGCCAGATCGTTTGTGCCAATGCTGAGAAAGTCTGCATGCTCTGCAAAAGTATCGGCACTCAACGCTGCAGCGGGCGTTTCAATCATCACACCGATTTGAATATTGGGGTCGAACTCAATACCATCATTTGCAAGGCCTTGCTGGCAAAGCTTCACCAGGCGGCGCGCTTCATCAAGCTCTTCAACCATGGAGACCATGGGAAGCATGAATCGAATATTTCTATACATCGAAGCCCTGAGAACAGCGCATATCTGCTGTTCAAAAATGTCGGGTCGATACAGCAGAAACCGTATCCCACGCAAACCAAGAGCAGGGTTCTCTTCCTGATGCGGGATTCCCTGACGGAATTTATCGCCCCCAACATCAAAAGCTCTGATGGTAAGGGGCATGGGATACATCCGCTCAGCCATGTCGCGATACCACTCAGTTTCTTCTTCAAGCGTTGGATACCTGCCGAGGTGCATGAGAAGCATCTCGCTTCGAACGAGGCCTGCACCTTCGGCGCCCGTCATCACAGCCGAATCAACCTGGTCTGGAGTGTCGACATTAGCCAGCAATGATATCTGCACTCCATCGGTAGTGATTGTAGGTTTATTTATTAACTCGCCAAGCTTCTGCTTGTATTCTTCTGCCTTTAGTGCTTTGTGCCTGTATCGTTCAAGCGTCTCCTCGTCCGGATTGGCTACTACCCATCCTGAGTATCCATCGACGATGATGACATCATCCTTTTGAATTTCACCCGTAACATCGCGCAGACCGATTACAGCAGGGAAGCCCATATCGCGGGCCATGATGC
>JAGVJW010000158.1 GCA_020050895.1 bacterium
ACATACGACCCGAGTTCCGGACAGCCTGTAGTAAGCATGAGCATGAATTCCGAAGGTGCAGAGAGATGGGCGCAGATTACTGGTGCAAATGTTGGAAAGCGTATTGCCATTGTTTTGGACGGAAGAGTTTACTCAGCGCCAAACGTCATCAATAAAATTCCTAACGGTAGCTCGCAAATCACTGGTATGGGCGGTGTGGCGGAAGCAAATCTGCTGGCAGTTGTTTTAAAGGCAGGGGCACTGAAGGCGCCGGTGAAAATAATTGAAGAACGGGTTGTTGGACCATCGCTAGGAGAAGATTCCATCAAGCGCGGTATTCTTTCTTCCATCCTGTCCTTCGCTCTCGTTGTTCTTTTTATGCTTTTTTACTATATGCTCGGCGGTGGCCTAGCCGACGTTGCATTGCTGATGAACGTTCTGCTGGTAGTAGCAACGCTCATTGGTTTGCAGGGAACTCTTACGTTGCCTGGTATTGCCGGTATCATTCTGGCTACTGCAATGGCTGTTGATGCAAACATTCTCATTTTCGAGCGAATGCGGGAGGAACTGGCGGCTGGAAAAACATTGCGTACTGCTTTGGAGCAAGGGTATTCGAAAGCCTGGAGTGCCATTCTCGACTCGAACCTGACGAATATGCTTTCCGGTGTCGTACTCATTTTCCTTGGAAGCGGACCGGTAAAGGGATTTGCGTGGACATTAATTATTGGTGTGTTGATGACGTTGTTTACCGCCGTCGTTGTCACTCGTTCAATGTTTGAACTCTACCTGAGCACAGGTGCAACGTCTATTAATCTTGGACAGAAAAAAACAGCGCAAGCTGTTGTGTAAGGAACAGATATGGACCTCATTAAAAAAACAAACATCGACTTTATCAGTAAGCGAAATCTGTTCTTTATAACTTCGTTTGTTGTTAACGTCGTTGGCCTTCTGCTAATCGTTTTCACTGGTGTAGACCTAGGCATTGATTTCACGGGAGGTACACAGGTTTCGGTGCGGTTTCAGAAGAACTCCGCGACCACTGAAGAGATTCGATCTACGTTATCAACGATAGGTTACGGTGGCGCACAGCTCAAGAGCTTTGGTAATCCAGGCGAGTATTTGATTAGAGTGGCAGCCACGGGTAATGCCTCAAAGGTATCTGCCGTTATTGTTTCGAAATTGCAGAATACGTACCCAAACGATACCGTCGAGCTGTTGGGCGCCGACAATGTGGAAAAGAAGATCTCCGGTGAGCTAGCAATCGATTCGTTGATAGCTATGGTTGTTGCATTCGTCGTGATGTTGATATACATCGCCTTCCGATTTGAATTTGTCTTCGGCCTTGGCGCTATTGTGGCGTTGCTTCACGATGTGCTGATGGCCTTCGTTATCTCTGTGCTGTTCAATAAAACAGGATTGTTAAACCTCGAGCTGAGTATTAACTCAATTGCTGCATATCTAACGATCCTTGGATACTCGATTAACGACAAGGTTGTTGTCTTTGACAGAATTCGCGAGAACAGAGAGAAGCACAAAGGCATGGCATTGGCTGACCTCATCAATGTTTCATTAAACGAAACGCTATCCAGAACGCTGATCACCGGTGTTGCAGTTCTTGGGGCACTTCTCATCCTCGTATTCATGGGAGGAGAAGTATTGGAGGGATTCGCCTTTACGATGTTTGTCGGCATCGTTATTGGCACATATTCTTCGATCTATATTGCTTCCTCGTTTGTGCTGTGGTACACGGATAGAATACGGCACAAGCGTGTTGGAACCGTGCATGCAGCTCAAGCCAAGGGGTAACCCATGAGTACATTCTCTGTACGTAAGGCATCGGACACGTCTACGGTGATATCCTTCCCCAAGGAAGTCATTGGCGGTCAGGATGCTATGGAGCTTGCCCACCTGGTGCGCCAATGTGCGTCTGAAGGAAAGTCGACAGTAATACTCGATCTTGCAGAAGTATTAATCATGAACTCATCGGGTCTAGGAATGCTGGTGAGCTCACTTACATCGCTCAAAAGGCAGGGAGCGAATCTGCGTCTTGCAGCAGTTCCTGCAAAAGTCGAGTCTCTACTTACCATGACGCAATTGAAACAAATCTTCGATATATACCCGACAGTATCCGATGCTGTTGAAATAAAATGAGTGTTCGCGTTGTTGTTGGCGCACAGTGGGGAGATGAGGGGAAAGGTAAAATCGTTGACCTTCTGAGCGAAGATGTCGATATCGTTGCACGTTATCAAGGCGGTGCCAACGCAGGACACACCATTGTTATCGATGACAAAAAAATTATCCTGCACCTCATCCCCTCCGGAATCCTGCATGAGGGTGTTCATTGCATCATTGGAAACGGCACCGTAATAGACCCCGTTGCTTTGATGGAAGAGATTCGCATGCTCGAAGGCTTAGGGATACAGATAGACGGCAGGCTGCACATCTCGCATAAGGCACACCTTATCATGCCCTATCACAAGATGATGGATGCAGCTCGGGAGAAAGGCGCTGGCAGCATCGGCACAACAGGCAGAGGTATTGGTCCCGCATATTTCGATAAAGCATTGCGCATTGGTATTCGAATTGTTGATCTGCTTGACAGAGAAGCTCTTCGCGACAAGCTGCGCGTAAGTCTCGAAGAGAAGGATAGGTTGCTTCAGACAATGTATGGAACCGAGCCTCTCAACGTTGAGGCAATTATCGAAGACTACGTGCAGTTCGATACTCGCATCGATCCGTTTATAACGGATACAACAGCATTGATCAACAACGCAATTGCATCGGGAAAAAGAGTTTTGGCAGAGGGTGCTCAAGGGGCATTACTCGACCTCGACCACGGCACGTATCCCTACGTTACAAGCTCCAACCCAACATCTGGGGGGGCTTGCACAGGATTGGGTATTCCTCCCACCAGCATCACATCGGTTCTCGGTGTTGTAAAAGCATACAGCACTCGCGTTGGTTTTGGCCCCCTACCAACCGAGCTATCGGATTCAACGGGCGAGCTGCTGCGGACGGAAGGGAATGAATTTGGCGCAACAACAGGCCGTCCGCGCAGGTGCGGATGGCTCGATGTTCCGGCATTGAAATACAGTATAATGGTGAACGGTATTCAGGAAATCGCATTAACCAAACTCGATGTTTTAGGTGCACTTGATAATATAAATATTTGTACAAACTATCTTCTCGACGGCAAGCAATTGCGTTACTTCCCGGCCGACGCAAACACACTGAGTCGTGTTCAATGCGAGTACATAACTCTTCCCGGCTGGAAACAGGATTTGAAGGGGGCAAGAACTCTCGATGAACTCCCTTTAGCAGCACGGGAATATGTTGGTGCCATTGAGCAATTAACTGGTTGTCAGATTTCGTTTATTAGTACAAGTCCATCCAGAAACGATACGATAGCTAGTTAGCGCCACGAAGTGGCGTCCGGCACTACCTCGGCGCCCGGCACTTGGCACTACCTTGGCACCTGGCACCCGGCACTCGTCACATCGCACTACCATGGCACATGGAACTTCCTATAAGAAAATGTGTTATGTTTTCCTGCCAGTGTC
>JAGVJW010000177.1 GCA_020050895.1 bacterium
CTCGAAGACATGATAGTAGGAATGCCGGGCTGACGGGACCCGCCTGCAAATGCAGAGGCAAAACGAGGTGAACTCACAGATGTTCCGGATGCGGCAACGAGTTTGTATTGATATTCAGAGTACCTAACGAGTCCAGTGTCTTTCCATGATAGGACGGAAATCGGAGCTCGAAAAACCGAGTCTCCATCACGATATATTATAAAAAACGTATTTGCTGCGTCAAGGGTCTGGCCAAACGATCGTTGCGAAATAGGGCTCCACTCAAGCAATATCGACGTTGGCTCGTCGGCTAGTGTTGATGCTGTGAACTCCCTGGGAGGTTCGGGCGCATCAACCGATATTACACTTGTAAATACGTCGTTGTCTGATCTGTTTGATGGTGACACGTTACGCATATCAACCCACGACGGATAGATACGCCCCCTATAAAAATCACATCCACTATAATCACCTGCAAAGGTGTTACCCTCGAATGGGTTCTTACGCAGATCATTTATTCCATCGCCAACCCGCCTGTCTATCCAATTGCTTCCACCGTCAGACGAGTAGCTGACGTAACTGTTTACGAGAATATTCTTGGAGTCATCCCTACTGTCAAAGTACGTGACAGCTATATCGCCATTTGTTGGATCCAACGCAATCCATGGCCAGAATTGATCGTTGGTAGTATCGGAATGAACAATCCGAGGAGACGACCACGAGGTGCCATTATCAGTTGAGCGTGAAAAGTAAACATTTGGATAATTATCGGCTGCCCAACACAAGTACATCCATCCATTCCGTAAACCTCCTGTGTTGTCGATAACAAGTGTCGGATACGCTTCTGCCCGAACAACACCCTTTACACGCGAGTTAACCTGCTTGCCAATTTCAATCTTTTCGCCAAATGACCGATAGGTATGGATTATGGCAGGTTGTGTCCAGGACGTGCCACCATCCGAAGACCGCGCATACCGTATCGCACTCTCCGTTCCGCTGTTCCACACCACATGAACATTCCCATTGGGTGCTGTGCGTGCAAGGGGGAAGCTCTGTCCAAACGTAGGATCATTGCTGGAGTTGGCGAATCGATCGCTGACGTTTGTGGGTACGGACCATGTAAGGCCACGGTCTGTGCTAAATGAAATTACAATCTGAGTGGATGTATCCGTATTAATAATGCGCTTCCAGGGAATGTATAACCGTCCCCGATACGGTGAAGTGCTGCTGGTATCGGCGTGGACGTAGTATTTGTCTTCAAATGCACTATCGGCAGTTTGTTGTCCTGTATGGATGATAACCGGCACATGCTTCGGATTCCACGTTGAGCCAGCATCGGTGGTTACTGAAACAAACACACCATTCTCGCCAAACTGCGAATTACCGACACGGTTAAAACCGCCATAGCACAAAAACCCTCGTCCCTCATGGTCGAAGCTTACTGATGGATCATTGCTCGACGCCCATCCTGATTTCACCTTCCCGAGATTGGTGTTCTGCCAGGTAAGTCCGCCATCGGTGGAGTGATATACCCATGTCGACGAACCATCGCGATAATCAACCGCCGATGCAATCAGGTTTAAAGGATTGGTGGGGTTTACTGCAATTGCAGATTCATTCTGAACGGGAAGCGGGTCATCCTCTTCGATAATCGTATTCACAATCAGGAATAACCCTGGGAATGGGACTGATTGCATCATCGGAATCATGGGAATCTTCTGAGTTGCATCGCTTTGTTTGACAGGCGTTGGATGTGCTCGTTCAAAATCCCGCTCGTGAGGATTTTCCGTCTGTGCAAAAAGGTGAATGTGCGCAATCAGGGATATTCCGACGGCAATACCGGTGGCTCTCATAAGGGGCTCCAACCAAAATCACGCACCATTGTTTGTACGGCGTGCTCAAACCGACCTACGTTGTCGTCGTTCTCATCTCGCATCATCGTAACAATATTGAGCATAGTCAGCAATCTCGCAGGTGACTTTCTTTCGTGTGAAATCCTTGTTGCTTCCGTTAGCAGAGCACGTCCTTTCAGTTCATCGTTATTTGCCAGAGCAAGCACTGCGCGAACGTTTAGCAACATTACCTTGTCGTCTGCCGACTTCACGGGCTCTGCCCCCGCTTCGTCGAGCAGTACCTCTGCGTCTTTCATTGCCTGCATTGCTATGCATGCCCTTGCTGCAATACAACGGGCAATTATGCGCTCATGGCTCGTAAGCGTCTTCCGCAGCAGTACATCCAATGCCAATCGGCGGGCACTCTGTGGCTCATTGTTAAGCATGTGTTCACATGCAGATCCCAGCATGATTACTGCCATCTGATGCCGTTCGGAGGATATGCTTTCCGAAGCTACAGATTCTTCGGGCAGATCGGCAGTATCAACTGAAGCGGATTTAATCAGGAGTTCCGACCTGATAAAATCCGAAGTATCGTATGCCCCCATCATCTCAGCCCCTACTGCGGCAGACTCCAGCATGGCATTCATAGTAACTTCATTCTCAGCTTCCGAACTGTGTGCTGCGATGAACGCCGCAATCTGAAATCGAATTTCGTCAACTGACGTTGCATCGTGCTCCCGCGAAAGAATTTCAACGATACGTTGGTGAATATGCTTTCGCTCTTCATATTCGGGGTAATGCAGGAAATGCAGAAATGCAACGCTGGAGGTGAATTCATACGCTGTCGTTTTAAGACCATACCGCGTCCGCATACCCATACTCTTCACACATCCTGTTTGCATTTGAATTCTGCGCAACGTCCGGACGGCAGATAAAACATCGGTGTTCATCAGAGACGAAACAAGGAAGGCGGTGAACTCTCTACCCTCTGCCGCACACAGCGATAGCGTGATAGCATCCTGCTCGGCTATTTCATGGAGTGTAAAATCAGTATAGGGGTGATCGCTCAGCTTTACACCGCTTTCGGAAAGAGCCTTATCGTGGATTGCTCCATCCTTGCCAATCTGATTTGTGCGCTCGAAGTACCGAATATATTCAACGAGAACTCCGGGAATTCCGGCGCTCCTCTCATGAAGCATTTGAATCTGTTTTTCTGTTGGTTTTATGTAGGGGGCATGTAGTTCAATAATCTTCCCAACATCATCAATTTTTATAGTATCCAGGTGGACCGTTCGTGCAGCAGCATTTGCGTGCTGCAGCAGCGATGCCAATTGAAGATTTGACTTATTTGCTACAGATGAAGTAACGCACCAAATCAGCAAAATCGGTTGAGCAGAGGGTTCTTCCAGCAGTCTTCTTACAACTTCAACACTTTGGGCATCGGACCAATGTCCATCATCAATTAAAAGTATGAGCGGAGTTTCAGCTGCAACCCGACGCAAGGTCGTGATGCAATCGTCGACAGCGGCGCGCTTCTTTTGCTGAAGGGCAGCCGTTTCCTTCCTGAATTCAGTGACGTCTTGCGATATCGCTTTGATAGCATAAAAAATGTCGCCGGCAATTGGTATCGAAGCCAGCACCGACATGCCAATATTCACGGCGAGACGCTTTCGAGCAGCCCTCTCAGTGTTGAGAAAGACCTGCTCGAGAGCATAGCCAAACGGCTGCAATGGCTGAATTGCCGATACGTTAAACGAGCCTATCGGTGGCCGACAATCCACTCTGACGATGGAATGTTCACCTACACTACTGGCAAAGGTTTCCTGAATAGCAGTTAATGCATTACTCTTACCCGAACCCGGTTCGCCAGTGATGAATAGAATATCACCCTTGCCTTTACGCCACTGTGCTACCGATTCATCGATGCGACTTGCAAGATGTGTTCGTCCGATGATCTTCATCAGTGATTGTCCTCATGCATGTTCGATTTCGGAGTAGCCATTAAAGCTCGAACAAGGAGCTCCGATTCACTATTCGTCAGCCCCTCGATGGTATGCCCCCTTGCATCAGAGGAAATCGACCTGTCGATGGAATCTTCTGTGCGTCCGTACATCAGGATTGCGGCGTATGTGATAAGGAGAATAAATTCCAGTCCCAAGGCAGAGAGTACCATGCTAGGATCCGTTGCCGGCAGAAATTTAAGCCCCCTAACACCAATTACAATAATGAGAATAGCCGCCCCCATATAGACCAGGCCCAGCACTGCATTGCTATAGCGGTCCGTGAAATACTCGCGCATGTAAAATTTTATAGCATCATGCGTTTTGAGGAACCTGAAAATTCCGTGAGAGTCTCGCCACAACACTGCGCGACGCAGAAGTTCCAGATCGGGAAACGTTATGTGGTAGATATCGGCCAGATCGTGCAATCTTCTAGTATCGGAATTTATTATCTCGTTAGTTAAAGATTGAATCTCCTGAGGTGTGTGTTCGCCGAACTGAATGAAGGCAAGCCGATCCAACGCAAGAAGAATTTCCCTTTCAATCTTTTGTCGAAGGTAACCGGAAGGGAAAAGAGACGTCAGCAAGGCCGCAAGAGTAAAGCTGCCTACGAGAACCAGCGGCGTGAGTGCGAGAATGGGTCGGAACAGATATTCCGCAGCATGCAGGTTCCGTGGATCGACGAGCGCCCACACCGTAATCAAGTCAGTGCTTACTTGCTCAACTGGGCGGTTCTCAGTCATTTGGTAGGAGACGACAGCTCCATCGTAAACCACACGACTTCGGAGAAACGTCTCGAAAAACAGTTCAAACA
>JAGVJW010000014.1 GCA_020050895.1 bacterium
AACGAAAGGTGCATTCCTGCATCGAGGTATTGCCGCGCGAGTTCTTGCCCCTTAACAAAACCATGCAATACCCATGTCTGAACAGCATCGACATCCTTCTGAACTTGAAACAGTTCGTCGAACGCTTTCACGCAGCGTACCACCATCGGTTTCGACACGCGTTCAGCCAAATCGGCGAGTGCATTAAAGGCATCGATCTGTAATAGCCATGGGGCATCGCATGCGCGGTCGAGTCCGCACACACCAATTCCCACCACTAGCTCGTCTGATGCGAGTTCTTCAACGATGTCGAATGCATCGCGCCAATCATCATCGACATCGGACGGGTATAGTCCTACGGTACAGAGGCCGTCTTCGACGAATTCCTCCGTATCCTTTGTAATTCTAATGCTTGCCAGCGATATCGCGTCCGGCCAATGCGTGTGTTTTGTTGAGTGAACGTCTACGTACTGCATCGATGGCAAAGATGCAACAAGCATTGTGATAGGAAAAATTTTACTACATCAATTCAAGCAAAAAGCTCCGATCATTTTCACAACCGGAGCTTTTTATTCATCAAGCCGACTGCCTTCTGCCGACAGTCAGCCGCGGCTGATGCCTTCCGATCAATACATATCCATTCCACCGCCATGCGGCATAGCAGAAGCCTTTTCCTTCTCTGGCCTTTCAACAATTGTTGCTTCCGTAGTAATCAGCAGGGAGGCCACTGACGCTGCATTTTCCAGCGCTACGCGTGCAACTTTTGTCGGATCGATAACGCCAGCTTCAAACAAATCTTCGAATACTTCTGTGTAAGCATTGAATCCGAATGATCCGGAGCCTTCCTTGATTTTATTCACGATTACCGATGGCTCGATACCAGCATTGGCCAGAATCTGGCGAATAGGCTCTTCGATGGCGCGGCGTATAATGTTAATACCGGTGCGCTGATCTTCATTCTCAGGCTTTAGGCCATCCAGGTGACCGATTGATCGCAGATAAGCTACACCACCGCCAGGAACAATGCCTTCCTCGACGGCAGCGCGCGTTGCATGCAGTGCATCTTCAACGCGAGCCTTCTTCTCCTTCATTTCCACTTCGGTAGCAGCTCCGATCTTGAGAACTGCAACACCGCCGCTAAGTTTTGCAAGGCGCTCCTGAAGTTTTTCCCGATCGTAGTCACTAGTTGTTTTTTCAATCTGCGCCTTGATTTCATTAATGCGCTTCTTGATATCATCAGAATTTCCGGCACCTTCTACGATGGTTGTGTTGTCTTTGTCAATCGTCAGACGCTTCGCAGTACCAAGGTGCTGAAGCGCTGTGCTCTCAAGTTTGAAACCCTTTTCTTCAGAAATCACCATACCGCCAGTGAGAACGGCAATGTCTTCAAGCATTGCCTTGCGGCGATCGCCAAAGCCAGGAGCCTTGACTGCAGCAACTTTAAGCGTTCCGCGCAGACGGTTTACCACCAATGTTGCAAGAGCTTCGCCTTCAATGTCTTCTGCAATAATGAGCAGTGATCTGCCGGCTTGCGCTGTCTTTTCAAGAATCGGAAGAAGATCCTTTATCGCGCCGACCTTTTTGTCATGAATAAGTATGTACGGGTTTTCAAGCACACATTCCATTGTGTCCGGATCTGTTACGAAGTATGGAGAAAGGTAGCCACGATCAAACTGCATACCCTCAACCACATCAACGTTAGTGTCGGTACCCTTGGCTTCTTCAACTGTTATAACACCATCCTTACCAACCTTATCCATAGCGTCGGCAATAAGATTACCAATGGTGGAATCATTATTGGCGGAAATGGTACCAACCTGACCAATTTCCTTCTTGCCGGTAACCGTGCGGCTAAGTTCACGGAGTCCTTCGTGAATGGAGGCAACAGCTAAATCGATTCCGCGCTTCAAATCCATTGGATTCGCACCAGCCGTTACGTTTTTCAAGCCTTCACGGACAATGGCCTGTGCAAGAACGGTAGCCGTTGTGGTACCGTCGCCGGCAATGTCGCTTGTCTTTGAGGCAACTTCGCGCACCATGGCAGCGCCAAGGTTTTCCATCGGATCTTCGAGCTCAATTTCTTTAGCAACGGTAACACCGTCCTTGGTAATCGTGGGAGCACCAAACTTTTTATCAATTACAACATTGCGACCCTTGGGTCCCAATGTAACCTTTACAGCGTCCGCAAGTTGATCAACACCGCGCTTCAACGAAGCGCGAGCATCAACATCGAACGAAATCATTTTGCTTGCCATTTTTATCTTTTTAGTTAGTGTAAATTTGTTTCTTGGTTACTTCTTAACAACAGCAAAGATGTCACCCTCACGCATGATGAGGAGTTCATCGCCTTCAACGTTAATCTCTGTACCGGCATACTTACCGTAGAGAACCTTGTCGCCGATCTTTACCGACAGTGGAGTAATCTTACCGTCGTCGTTAACTTTTCCATTACCGACTGCAATTACTTCACCCTGCATGGGTTTTTCCTTTGCTGTGTCGGGAATAATGATACCACCCTTAGTTGTTTCTTCCGGTGTAGCCGGCTTGATGATCACGCGATCATGAAGCGGAGTGAGATTCATACATTTCCTCCAGATAAGTTCCAGGTTCTATTTTCATCAATTCAACGATGCATGGCAGCCGTTGAACCTAGATTCAGTTTCGGATCCACGGAACTCTGAACTCCGAAACTGGCACTCTCCACTTGAGAGTGCTAAGACAAATTGATTGGGCGCAAAATTAGCCCCTTACCATCGCCGCGTCAAGTGAAAAGATGGCAATAAAGGAGTCATTTTGTCCAGTATCTGCCAATTTGTCTCAGAACAAGATTCCAAATATGGCATCGATAACAAGAATACTTGCGGCAGATATGGTGAAGGCACGAACTGTAGAAGCACCAACACCTTCAGCTCCTCCTGTGGTGTGGAATCCTACGTGACAGCCAATGAGAGCAGTGAAGCCACCGAAAACAAATGATTTTGCGATACCTGTGGTGACTTCGGAGACTTTAAAAAACGATTCGATGGAATTGAAGAATGTTGCTGAAGTAAAATCAAATTTGAACGATGTTAGAATATATGCTCCGATTAAGGCTACGGCATTAGAAAACACTGCAAGGATGGGCATCATGGATAGGGCAGCAAGCATCCTAGGCATCGCTAAATAACGGTTCTTGTCTATTGCCATTAACTCGAGTGCATCGATCTGTTCAGACACCTTCATTGTACCAATTTGTGCAGCAATGGCACCGCCGACACGGCCTGCAATCACCAATGCAGTAAGCACAGGTGTTAACTCGGTAAACACTACAGTTGCAATGGACCCACCGATGTAGGGTCGCGCAATTGAAATCATGTTGAACTTTGCAAAAAGATTTGTTGCCTGTAGTGCAGCAATAGCACCGGTGAAGGAACCGACAAGGATTACAAGGGGCAGGGAGTCCGACCCTACTATTTTCATCTGATCAATAACCAGCGCTCTATCCTTGAATGCACGAGGCAGATACCGGATGGTGTTGACTAGCAGAAGCGATATCTGTCCAAATTCCGATAAAAAATTCCGAACAAACCGCCCTGTGCGAGCAAAGAAATCCAATAGCATAGTTCAGGCAATCTAGCGAACGGCCGACAACAATTGGTAAAAAAAGATAAGACCCGCTAAGTTTTCACCTAACGGGTCTTTAGGATGCTCGATCAGGTATTAACCTGAATTTTTGTTATCCTCTGGTACCTGTGGAACGATTTGCCAAAAATCTTTCAAGAATCGCAAGTTGTTCTTCAGTGAGAATGCTCTTCAAAGAGGCCAGGAATTCGTCGTCACACGCTTTCATTGCTTCGCGAGTTTTATTGCGCACGTCAGAGTTCTTTAAGGAGTCACGCGCCGCAGCGTTAATGGCACGGATTTTTTCACGGGCTTCTTCGCGTGTGATATCACCAGCCTGTAGCGCCGCTAAAACTTCGAGACGGGCTGCCTTAGCTCTTGCGATAATTTCGCGCATAGTTGCATGAAGGTCTCCCATTGCAGCGTGCACGCATGTATCATGATCTGCCAGGAAACCGCGAACCTGCGAAGCCTGATCATCTGTTAGATTCAGTGCCTTAATCAGACGGCTAAAAGGATGGTGGGGCATCTTTCCATCCGGGTTCATCATCTGATCTCTGTTATGATCCATGCCGCCACCCATGCCACCACTCATACCGCCACCCATGTCGCCACTCATACCGCCACCCATGCCCTCACCCATGCCCTGATCCATACCCTGACCTATGTTCTCACGAATCATCATATCCTGGTCGATTGTGGCGTCTGTGAACTCTATCGGAGCTGCAAGGAGTTCGTAGCTTGATGTAATGTTCTCGTTGTTTGTGGCCGATGCAGGATCAACGGTGCCATCGCTGCATGCTACCAAACCAAAGGCAGTTAAAAATGCTGCTGCTATCAATCCAATCCACACCTTGTTTTTCATCTCTGTGACCTCTGTTGTGTAATGTAAATGTATCGTTTTGTTTTCTTTTCTGTTGTTCACGTGCAAGAATCCGAGTCCTTTGTATAGGTTACATCATGCATCGTTTAAAACTCCACACGAAAATCGCCATTTTCCTTGTTACTGTATTCTGCTTTTTTGCCGTTAATCCTCTTGCCCTAATAGCACAAACTACTCAGCAGGCTTCGGTCAATTTGACGGCACAGTTCCAGGATTCGTCTACCCAAAACGTACGGGCGTGGTGGACACCAGCTTCGATACCGACATCGGCGACAGTATTTGCAAAACCACCTTCATACAGAACCTGGGAGTTCAAAGACACGATATCTGCACCCAGAGATCAATGGGTAACGGAACTGCTTCCCTTTGAGTCCGAAGTTGCAGTCGAACAATTTTGGAATATCAAGGGGCTCGATATTCTAGCCACAGGGTACATGTCATCGCGCTACAACATGCCCCCTGAAGCATTATCGACAAATCGAAAAGTTTTGATTCTGACGGACATCGAAACCCGCTCCACATTAATCACATCGTTTAATCGATTAATTGATGACTTACAGCGGGAAGGATGGGTTGTTGATTTTAAGGGGGCTTCCTCTGCAAGTACACCGAAGGAACTAAAAAAATTGATATATACTGCACGCTACGATACCGTACGAGGGATGCTGACGCACGTTCTAATTGTTGGAGATTTGCCCTATGCTATGTCTGGAGGTTATAGTGTCCTTGGTTCCGTCCACCCTCCCGACGGCCACCCAGAGCATGGCGGTGCTTGGGCTTCCGATGCCTACTATGCAGATGTTGAAACATCTCCGGGCATCGATGCTGAGTATCAGTGGACAGATAACGTTGTTGATATGGCACTGTCGGAGCTTGTGGCCCGAACGGATAATGAGATCGGAAGAGC
>JAGVJW010000193.1 GCA_020050895.1 bacterium
GAATCGAGGTGCCACTTCTTGTCTGTGCCAAGTGCCAAGTACTAAGTGCCAAGGCCACTTGGTGGCAGTGCCAGGTGCCAAGTGCCAAGGCCACTTCGTGCCAGGTGCCAAGTGCTAAGTGACTGGTGACGTGTATGGTTCCATGAAAATGCAAAATGGCAACGATTACTAAGTTAGATTGTTATATAACCGCAATGCGTCGGGTATTGCTTATAGTATCGTTTTTATCATTGGCTGTGCTGCAGACACTAGCGCAGCGGGAGTACGATACGTGGTATTTCGGGGTAAGAGCTGGAATACAGTTCCGGAGTGGGGTTCCGGTAGGTGTTCTTGGTCCCATCGACACGCAAGAGGGAACGTCTGTATGGAGTGACCCGTCGAGTGGGACTCCCATCCTTAGTACCGATGGTAGCATTGTTTATGATGGTACAGGGTCTGTGCTCAATAACGGCAGGGGGCTGCGAGGTGGTCCTTCAAGTACAAATAGTGCCCTGATTGTTCCTGATCCTGGTAATTCAGATCGCTATTACATTTTTTGTGCCGGAGATCTTTCAAACGCCACAAAAACCGACTCCGTCCTAACTGTCAATACTGTTGATATGAGCGGACCCGGAATTGGTACCGTTGTCAGTAAGAACAACATTTTAGCCTTTGGCACTGCCGAAAAACTTGCCGGCACCATCCATTGCAACGGAGAATCATGGTGGATAGTAGCGCACGACACGGCAAGGCCTCGCTTTTATGTATTCAGAGTTACTAAATCAGGCATTCAGGGACCAACCATTTATGACGTAGGAGAACAGTATACAGCGCCTCCTGGGACGCCGGGAACTCACTATGGAATGGGATCGCTGAAATTCGCCGCCTCCGGTAGTCTCCTAGCCATGGCAAGTCCGGGAGGGCGCATGTGTGAACTTTTCGATTTCGACATCTATACCGGTGTAATAAGCAATCCTCGAAGAGTCGACTCTGCAGATTTATTCTACGGTCTATCATTCTCGCCAAACGAAAGGTTCCTGTATTCCGTATGCTGGAATGTTTCGGCAGATATCGAATCTCCAATCTATCAGTATGACTTACTAAATTCATTTAGTAAATATCGCGTTGGTTCATTGTCGGTAATTAAAGACCGCGATAATGGAGGCATACAGCGAGGACCCGATGGAAAAATATACCTGGTTAACGGTGGTAGTATTCGTGTTATAGACTCTCCCAACCTTGCAGGAAGTGCTTGTGCCTTTGGACGGCGAATTCCGCTGCTTGCAGGAACATCCGGTGCTATTGGCTTGCCGACAATAATGGATTGCGTTATTGATGACAGCGCCATTGATTTCTGCGCGCCTCCAATCGCGGCACTGAACAAACCATCGGACGCTTGCGTCGGCTCGTGTCTAACATTCACTGATGCCTCGCGTCGTAAACCAACTGAGTGGTATTGGGTTTTTGAAGGCGGATTACCTTCAGCATTCACGGGTCAGACTCCGCCAATGGTGTGTTATTCCACAGCAGGCATACATCGCGTCCAGCTAATAACTGCTAATACCTGGGGTGCTGATACAATTGTAACAGACATTCAGATTTTTGATGTTCCCGATGTGAATGCAGGTAGGGATATTTTCATTTGCGATTCCTCCTACGGTCAGTTGAACGCATCCGGCGCATTGCGATATGAGTGGTTACCGATCACTGGACTCAACAACCAGTTTAAACCCGATCCGATTGTAAGAGTATTTACTACCACGCAGTATGTGGTAAGGGGCTGGAACAATGGTGAATGTTACAAGGATGATACTGTAATGGTATTTGTCTTCGAAGAGCCATATCCAACCGATCTATTTAGTATAAATTCAGTGAGTGGTCTTGCAGGCACAACATCACAACTACTCATCACCAAGACGCGAGTTGAGTATGTAACTAACTGCACATTCGAGATTACCATACCACGTAAAATATTCATTTCCGACAGTATTATAAAAGGTTTTGTAATTAATAGTAGCGTATTACAGTCCGATTTTCAGGTACTTACAATACAGGCCGACCTTTCTTCGGATACAGTAGTCATCATCAATGGTACTCTGATGCTTGATAATGTTCAGGAGCAGGTGTCTGCACAGACTTCGACGACTGACAAATGTGTGAATGTTCAGACAACACCCGGAAGCATTGCAAGCCAAGCATGCGGGGCGGACAAACGTGTTATTGTAAATGGTAGGAACCCATTATCAATCATCTCTGTATCTGACAGAGGCCGAGCAATCGCCATTTCAGGAGAACCTCGATCTTCTTACGAACTCACCATTTGGACCTCTACGGGAGAATTGCTCGCAAGGCATGCAGACATTATTCGCGAACCGATCCACACCGTGGTGCTTAATCAGTATTTCCCACAAATGCTGTTCATCGTTCTGAGAAGCGGAGAGGTTTCGACGATGGTATCAGTATTTAACGAATAACATTACTTATCAGAGCCGACGACCAGACTTGAACTGGTGACCTGCTGATTACAAATCAGCTGCTCTACCAACTGAGCTACATCGGCGAAACGCCAAATATACGGTCTTCGATTTGCTCACACCAGATGTGTCCGATGAGGATATGTGACTCTTGGATGCGTGCTGTTGTGGATGAGGGGACGATTACTGATGCGTGACAGAGATCCTTTAAAGCGCCTCCCGAGCCCCCTAACAAACCTATCACGGTCATGCTGCGTTCTCTTGCTGCTTGCGCTGCATTAATCACGTTCGCTGAATTACCACTAGTAGTGATGGCGATGAGAACATCGTTCGGTTTGCCATATGCCTCTACCTGACGTGAAAAAATGTGGTTGAAGCCATAATCATTGCCGCCAGCCGTAAGCATGGATGTATCGGTAGTCAGGGCGATAGCTGCAATGGCACGCCGCTCAACGGAACTCCGAAAACGTATTACAAGTTCGGCAGCAATATGCTGACAGTCAGCCGCACTGCCACCGTTGCCGCAAAGCATAATTAACCGACTTGTCTGCACAACTTCGACGAGTATCTCACCACAGCGAAAAATATCGTTGGCGCATTGTTGCGCGAGAAGTTGTTTCGTCTGAGCAGAATCACTGATGATCTGTGCGACTCGCGATGCGTCGAAAGGTTTGTGCATGTACAAAATTACGAGTTGCAACTGCCGCCACAACGATGATGCCACCAATGATTGCCGACGAAGAGGGCACCTCGCCATAGAACAATACCACCCAGACGGGATTGAGAAGGGGCTCTAACGTTGTTATCAACACTGCTTCGATAGCTGTTACATGAGCAATTGCCCAGGAGTACAGGATGTATGAGATACCGAGCTGCAACAGGCCTAGAGACAAGATCCCAACGATGATGTCGGCACGAATGGGAAACGGCTCAAGGAATGGCAAGCATACAAATGCTGTGAGAACATTGCCCAGAAGAATGCTCTCAACAGTCGACCTTCCTTGTTGTGCCCTCATGCATAGTGCTACAGAAGCAAATGCAACACCACTACCTATAGCAATCAAGTTGCCAACCATGTTGCCAATGGAGACACGTTCGATGAAGAACACAGACATGCCCGCCATCACAACGATTACCGTAATCACGTCAATCCTGGTAAGCCGCTCCTTAGTGATGATGGCACTGAACAAGGCAACCCAAATCGGAGCTGTATATTGTAAAAAAATTGCATTTGCCGCAGTGGTCATCTTTGTGGCAACAACAAACAATAGCACCGTCAGACTGTAGCTGATGATGCTTCCCCACTGTGCTGCAGACCACGTTGGCTTCGGTTGCCTCACCCACAGTAGAATTGCGACAGCGGCAATCGCACTTCGCGTCCCCGAAATTGTTAGTGGGCTAAGCGGGAGAATTTTGATCAGCAAGCCTCCAGTGCTCCATAAAAGTGCCGTGATGAGAAGAGCAACCACACCCTTACGGTGCAGATGCGGAACCACGACGTGTTGGAGTGCTGACGTCAACGTTCGAAATATAAATCGTCGGTAACGGTAAATTCAACAACGGCTGAGTCTTTCCCCTTACCGAAATGGGCAATCACCTTGGTTAGTGAAGCTGTTCTGATGGCTGGATACCGCTGGTCTACAGGGAGGTAGAGATTAATTTCGGCATGTAGTTTCGACGATGTGGGCTTTAACCCTCCCATTTCGCCAACAGCATTATCGGCCGAGGCTTTCATCTCCACCACAGCGGCAGGCATGTAGCTGCTCGAATCGATTCTAATGAAATTTACTTTTCCTTTGACGGATTTTGCGTGCTTCTTCCCAACTTCGTCAAACGTATTCTTAAACGCCTTTACATTTATCGACCACGTGTCTCCAATGCCGACCTTCCTTTTAGGGTCAAGTATTTCACCAGTTCGCTTGCCTCCTTCAGAACGAATCACTGGAACAAGATTCGCCATCACGTTGGCAGGCAATGGGATACTGTCTTTAAGAATTACAGTGCTCGTATCTGAAAACGTTGCAATTAGTTCTGTGCCCGGCGGAAGAATTTCACTTGTCTGACTGTTGTGCTCTACAAAGGCATACCTGATCTTAACACTTTTTACTGCTTCCTGACCATCAGTAGTAACGCCTTGAACGCGGCACAATGCGCTGATTCGTACAATAATCGTATCGGCCTGTATCACAGAAAGGGAGTCGTTCTTGTCGGCCACCTGTACGCGAGAAATACGAGTTGATGCACCACGCAGTTCATATTGGTCGAATGCCTTAATCGAGCGGCCCATTGTGAGGTCGATCAGTTCACCACTGTATGCGCCAACGACTGCGAGACAACATACTGTAACAACAACGGCACCAAATCTCAATTGACTTCTATTCCTCCAAAGATGACCGTACAGTCCAACACCAAGGTTGGAGCATCTGCTCCAAGAGGTTTCGACATAGATTTATCGTCGATGCCACCAAAAATTGGTGTGCCCTTAACAACAACTCTCCATGAAGGGGGCACGTGCAACTCAATCCCTCCGAAAATTGCCGTCAACGAAATATGAGCAACGTTTCCCTCAATACCACATTCACGCAGGTCTACTTCGATACCTCCGAATACAGCTGTCAGTTCGCCGCCAATAAAATCCTTTGAAGCAACGCGTGTATTAACACCGGTGAAAAAGGCAGTTCTATCGATGCGCGATCCCTCAATGTTTAGGGTACCAACGCTTCCGTGATTATAAAAATTTCGTTTTTTTTTCCATCGGGACGAGACGAGAGAGAGCCCGATGATGATTAAAATGATCGGCCAAAAGGCACTCCAGAAACCTCCCGGAAGGTAATCCAACTCACTCAATTGAAAAACTGCTCCGATTGTGAAGAGGACACCCGACCCCATAATCGAACCGGAGCCTGAAACTATCTGGCCAATCGCCACCAGCATGAGAAGCGATGGCCACCACGTGGATAACAAATCGCTGAATTCAATGATTCCGAAGGCATCAAGAAGCGATCCGGCTCCAACGATGACAAGGATAATGCCAAACCAAAATCCAAATCCAACACGGCGGTTTTCGCCGAATTGAATGTTTACTGAATGCCGGTAAGATGTTTGCTGTTCGTTCATGGATGCCTTCCGTTTTTATAATGCCGGACGCGGCGTACGCTCAAATTCTGCGACTGTTTCAACTACATTCTCTATCTGGTGTGCCGCAAGTTCTGGATAAATAGGGAGAGATAAAACAGTGGAGCATAACGAATCAGCAATGGGGAAGCTGGAATGTGAACTCTTCAGATTGGTAAAGCATTCCTGACGATGTAAGGGGACTGGATAGTAAATTTCTGTACCAATACCATTCTTGTGAAGGAATGTGCGTAACGTATCTCTGTTGCGAGATTGTATAGTGTACTGGTTGAAAATGTGATAGTCTCCTACCGACCGGTCTGTTACCACTGCTGGAGTCAACACGGTATTGTCAGAATCAAATCCCCTAGACATATCTGTGCTCAATCCGTGTTCAACAAACAGTTTATTGTAGGTGTCTGCATTTCTTCTCCTTGCCTGGTGCCATGCAGGTAACTGTGGCAGCTTAACGCGCAGCACTGCTGCTTGAATAGCATCAAGTCTGAAATTGCCCCCCACCATACTGTGGTAGTACCGCGGCTCCATGCCGTGATTTCTCAACCGCATCATTCTTTCAGCAAGCTTATCGTCGTTAGTCGTTACAAGCCCGCCGTCACCCATTGCTCCCAGATTTTTTGTCGGATAGAACGAAAAGCACCCAATCATGCCAATGGATCCAACCCTGGCGCCGTCTGAGGTCTGCGTACCGATTGCCTGTGCGGCATCTTCAACAATTGGAATCCCAGTTTCGTTGTGAATATCCATCAATGCCTTCATGTCGGCGGCCTGACCAAACAAGTGGACTGGGAGGATGGCTTTTGTCCGGCTCGTAATAGCGCCTCTCACGGCCTGCGGATTGATGTTGAACGAGTTGGGATCGACGTCGACAAACACTGGCAGTCCCCCAAGTCTGGAAACACAACCAGCGGTAGCAAAGAATGAAAACGTTGGTACAATCACTTCATCGCCTGCACCGATTCCCAAAGCCATCAATGCAATTAGCAGAGCATCGGTACCGCTCGATACACCAATTGCATGCCGGACATGCAGATATTCTGCCAGCTCGCGTTCAAGTTGCTCGACTTCAGGGCCGAGAATGCATGCCTGCGAGGCAGCTACACGCAGAAGCGCTTCGTTGATGGGTTGTTTCAGTTGTTCGTATTGAGCTTTGAGGTCGAGTAATGGAACCATGGAAGAACGGAGAGAGGAAGTGATTAAGAAGAAGAAAAAAAAGCGATAATGAACAAGAGCCACAGAACGAGAGATCAAAGTTTATTGTCACTTAGAATGCAAAATTAGCGTGAATAGGTTTTCGATCCCTGAAAGCCGATATGTCGTCACCTAAAATGATATGGTGGCCTGCCAGTTATGGTTTTCGTTCAGAGAAAATCTCGCATCTTTGCGTCGCAAATTTCATTTGAGTTTTCGAACCACAACATTTTTGATTGTATGCACGTTCAATGCTCCTCTCTAGTCCCCTTCATTTCTACTTTTCTAAGTAAAACATTATGATCATCGGTGTCCCTAAGGAAATCAAACCGCTGGAAAAGCGAGTTGGACTCACGCCCGGAGGAGCAGAAATGCTGATCCGTAACGGGCATAAAGTTGTCGTCGAGGCTGATGCAGGAATCGGCAGCGGTTTTTCAAACGAACGGTATACTTCGATTGGTGCAGAGACAGCTTCTGATGCCAGTGCAGTGTATGCTCAGGCCGACATGATCATCAAGGTCAAGGAACCTATCGCTCCCGAGTATCCATTGATCAAGCGCAACCAAACATTGTTCACTTACTTCCATTTTGCAGCTTCGCGCGAGCTCACCGATGCCATGTTAAAAAGTGGCGCAACATGTATTGCCTACGAAACTGTTCAAAAGAACGATGGTTCGTTGCCCCTTCTCATTCCAATGTCGGAAGTAGCCGGCCGTATGGCACCTCAGGAAGGTGCTAAATTTCTTGAGCATCCGATGGGAGGACGCGGCGTTTTGTTAGGGGGCGTTCCAGGCGTGCGACCTGCAAACGTAATGGTCCTTGGCGGAGGAGTTGTGGGCACTAATGCAGCAAAGATTGCTGCGGGATTCGGCGCACAGGTGACGATATTTGATAACAATCTTTATCGTTTACGATACCTCGACGATGTGATGCCAAGGAACTGTACAACACAGATGTCTACCGCAGCTAACATCCGCGAGGCTATTGTCGATGCCGATCTTGTTATCGGCGCTGTTCTCATCGTAGGCGCAAAGGCGCCACATCTGGTTACGCGCGATATGCTGTCTACGATGAAACCTGGATCCGTAATCGTCGACGTTTCCGTAGACCAGGGTGGTTGTGTTGAAACCTGTAAGCCAACAACGCACGATAATCCAACCTACGTGGTTGACGGAGTTGTCCACTACGGCGTTGCCAACATGCCAGGTGCAGTTCCATATACATCAACGCTGGCGCTTACCGGAGCTACACTTCCATATGCCGTCGAACTTGCCAACAAGGGATGGAAACAGGCTGTCATCGGAAACCGTGAACTGGCGCTTGGCGTCAACGTTGTAGAAGGTAAAATAGTTTATCAAGCTGTAGCCGAGGCATTCGGCATGGATTACAGTTCGCTGGAGTCAGTGTTATGAAATTGATCTTTACCGCCGCTGTTCTCTGCATGGCCACTGCGACGTTGTTTTCGCAGGAGGTTGCGCTTCCGTGGGACAGCGCCGGTAGAGTCTATGTGCTGACGGCTGAAATGGAGTCGCAGATATTGCTTTTTCCTGACGTCACAAATCTAACCGAAGCGCGACTGTTCCGTTCGGCGGATGGTACGCTCAGCGTTGAAATCACTGCTAAATATCGTGAAGAAATCAGGCGGGAGCGACGGGTACTTACGGATGAACAGCTTCGTGACTTGCGGCAGAAGTTTAATGATCGCGCTGCCGTCACGATGCCGTCCGTGAAATTCGATCAGTCCGGCAGATCAGCGCTACTGTGGGGAAGTACCCTATGGTCGCTGTTTTATTATGCACCAATGATCATGGTTGCCATTAGTCCTGAAGAGGGAAATGTTGCAGCTGCATTACCATTCATTATCGCACCAGTTCTCGGATACTTCATTCCTGCGGCGCTTACTTCCAACAGTAACGTAACAAATGCCTCCTCTTCCCTTGCTCTCGGTGGTATGTTTCAAGGGGCTATCCATGGGTGGGCCTTGGCAGCGCTGATTCAGGGCGACGAACTTGATGGTAGGGTGGGTGCTGGGCTTTCAGTTGCAACGGGAATCACAGAATCAGTGGTAGGCTTCACCGTAGCAAATTCATCTGGGATGTCTGAGGGTCATGCAAGCATGATTAACACCACAGCATTTTATGGCACTTTGTCTGGATTATTTACAGGTCTGCTAATCGGCTCCGATGAATCTACTGTCGAAATCAGTGCACGTGGTGCAGGTGGAGCCGGTCTTGCCGGTGCCGCTGCAGGTGTTATCATCGGCAACTCATTAGGATCTTCCAGAACATATACAGGGGCAGATGCAGGCATTTATGCAATTAATGGCTTCCTTGGTGCCACCTTGCCCTTGGCTATCCTCGCAGCTGTAAAGCCTGAAAGTCTAGACCCGCGTATCTTTTTTGGCTCTGCTATCGCGACAACTGCATTGGGGTTGTACGTTGGTACACAGTTGGTAAGGGGACGGGATTACAACTCTACAGTCGGACCTGTGTTATCCACGATTGGAGGAGCGCTGATTGGTTATGGAGTTGGGATACTTATCGGCGATACGGCACCAGGTTATATGTGGTGGGTTGGCGCGGCAGGAGGGTTTGCCATTAGCTATCTAACTGCAGACTGGAGACCCGAAGGAGACAACGGCGATCATTCGTCACTGAATTTTCAGTTCAATCCACTCGGCATTGCTGCACTCACTGTACCTGAACTTTCAAGGTTTCCTATGCCTCTGGCATCCGTCTCATATCGGTGGCGATAATTCTCCGACCTTCCTCTATGTTTTAAATACTTTATGCTCTCTGAAATTATTCAGCGTCATCGAACAACCCTTGAATCTGCTGTTACAGCCAACAAGACTCGCCAATATTTTGCCCATTGGCCAGAGCCCCCTAGCGGAAAAATCTATGGAGAGTCTGCTAATGCCGATGGTGAAGCTGCATTTAAAGGACATTTGAACAGTCAGTTCACCGAACTACTACAGCAAGGCAACATGGGTTGGGTAGGAGAGGAAGCCTCGCCATACGGGTTTGCGCTTGGGATAACCTACCCGGAAATGGCAATTGATAAACTAATTGACAATGCCACCCAAGCCCAGGCTGCGTGGTGCTCGCTCAGCCCACTAGAACGCGTCTCGGTATTAATCGAAGCCTTGGAACGCGCCTCCAAACGGTTCTTTGAGATCGGTTATGCTACAATGCACACTACTGGTCAGGGTTTTGTAATGGCATTCCAGTCTTCTGGTCCACATGGGTTCGACCGCGCACTGGAGGCTGCAGCCATGGGGTACTCAGCACAGGCTGACATTTCTCCAGAGGTAATGTGGACGAAGCCGATAGGGAAGAAGGACGTGTCTATCGAAAAGCGGTATCGGATTCTACCCAAGGGTATCAACCTCGTCATTGGATGCAGCACATTTCCTGTATGGAATTCTGTTCCTGGGATTTTTGCGGGCTTAGTTACGGGCAATTCCGTGATTGTCAAGCCCCATCCCGGAGCCGTCTTCCCAATTGCAATCGTCGTGGCAGAAATCCAGCACGCTTTACATGATCTGGGTTTGGATCCACACATAATTCAACTGGCCGTTGATACGATTGCCAATCCAGTTACACTTCAGCTTGTACGTCACCCTGCCGTCCGAATAATAGATTACACCGGGGGACCAGCGTTCGGTGACATTGTGGAACAGGAAGCGGTAAGGGATGGGAAAATTGTATATACTGAAATGGCGGGCATAAACTGCGTCATTGTAGATAGTGCTGAAGATATTGATAAAGCAATGGAGAATCTTGCATTCTCATTGTCGCTTTATGGGGGTCAGATGTGCACCGCACCCCAAAACGTGTTTGTTGTAAACGATAACGGCAAGCTGGACGATATTGCAATCAAGCTGCGAGAAAAAATCGATGCATTGGTTGGGAATGAGAGGTTGGGTCCCGGCACAGTTGGCGCAATACACAGCAAAGCAACAATGCAGAGGGTTGAGGATGCATTTGCATTGGATCTCGACGTAATCCGGGCTAGCGCAAAGATTACGCATCCAGGCTTTGAAGAAGCACGATCTGTTTCGCCTCTGGTTTTAAAGGTCCCGGTAGATCGAGAAGACATCTACACCAGCGAATGGTTTGGTCCCATTTCGTTTGTGATAGAAACGCCAACGTTCGCTGATGCCTTGGAGCGTGTTGCGCGAATTGTGAGAGAACATGGATCGCTTACTACGTTGGTATACACAACAGATGAAGAAAAAATGAAGGCTGCTGAGGATGTTATCGTTGCAGCAGGATCGCCAATTGCTTTTAACTTCGACAGCTTTGTATGGGTAAATCAAAGCGCTGCCTTTTCAGATTTTCACGGTACAGGCGCAAACCCTGCAGGTAGTGCAACGTTTGCCGATCTGGCATTTGTTGTAAATAGATTTAATGTAGTAGGGGTTAGGAAACAACAGTGAAGATGGTGCCAGGTGCCAAGTGCCAAGTGCCAAGTGCCAAGTGCTAGGTGCCAAGTGCTAGGTGCCAAGTGCTAGGTGCCAAGTGCTAGGTGCCAAGTGCTAGGTGCCAAGTGCTAGGTGCC
>JAGVJW010000078.1 GCA_020050895.1 bacterium
CTCTGTCTGCAAGCTGCTCTTCAAATTCGACGATGCGATTCCTAATGCTAAGAATCCGCTTCTGCATGCGCATCAGATCGTCGGCGGTAATCGTCCTGAACTGCCCGTGATCTGCAGTAACGTACCACACCTGAACAGACCTGAGAGGTTTACTGTCCAGCTCTGCAAAGAGCAATGCATACGCGGCCGCCTGGGCCATGTGGTTTGGCCGAATTGAGTGATGGGGTACTGAGCCCGACTTCATCTCGATAAGGTCTACATATTCGTGGTTTTCCACAAGTATGTCGAACCTTCCCTGCAACCCCCATGTGCGTGAAACTACATGAGGTTCAACAATTACTTTCTTTGATTCCCAATGTGTTAACGCATCTCTAAATCTTGGAATCACTGACTTGATGGAATCGATATCCACATCTTTTCCAATGGCAGCAAGGCTTAGTGGACGCAGTAGCATTGCCTCCTCGATTAGAGCAGAATCGGTTGCATCGGGCTTTCTGGTAAGGATGTCGAATATTGCATTTACTACGAATCCCCGCACGGCAGGCTCGGAAATTTGTCTCGGCGAGAGGCGGCGAAGAATGGCTAATTCTGGGACATCGAGATTGCCAACCACACACTCCGATACCTCCGTAACATCGAGAGCATGCAGTGGACTGGCAACATGATCAGGTGTGGGAACCAATGTTGGGTAATTTATTCAGGTCTGATATCTTTAATTCTCAGCTGAGGGATAGATGTACCGCTCACCGACCCTTCTTCGATTGTATACACCACGGAAAACATCTTTCCGTTGCTACAGTCGTTGAATTTGTGACCGAGATTAAATGCAATAGCATCGATAGCAAAATTATTTTGAAGTGCGCGGAACTTTAGGTGGTTGTTGCCCACAATTTTCACCCCATTGGCAGACACCACATTTTTCGTTACGAAAACCGGCCGATGATTGGTCTGTCCATATGGTGCAAACTTTATTAAATACTTGATAAAATTCGGTGATAGTTCATTCAGTTGCAATTCTGCATCAATAAAGATTTCCGGAGCAAGTTGTTCATCGGGTAAGAACTGACGCGCCATAGTTTCAAATCTGCGTCGTAATTCACCAATGTTTTCTACTGGAAGAGAAAGTCCTGCTGCATGTTTATGGCCGCCAAACTCGATGAGCAGGTCTTCGCAGGACCTAAGGGCATTGTGAACGTCGAAGTCCTTAACCGAGCGTGCCGAGCCTTTGGCGATGCCATCGATCGTCGTCAGCATCACCGCTGGGACGTGGAATCGTTCAACCAACCGTGAAGCTACAATTCCGATAACGCCGGCATGCCAGTGATTGCTATGGAGAATGAGGGCACGGTTTTCGCCGTTTCTCAAAAACTCTTCAGCTTGGACAGCGGCTTCTTCGAATGTTTCTTCATCAATAGCACGGCGTTTCCGATTATCGTGTTCGAGTTCTTGAGCAATACGAAAAGCAATCAGTTCATCGTCCTGAATCATCATCTCCACGGCACGGCGAGGGTCTCCGAGTCTTCCAGCAGCATTGATTCGAGGAGCGAGTCCAAAGATGATGCTTGCATTGGTGAGTTGTCCAACCGTAAGGCCTGCACAATCTATCAGGCCTTTAAGCCCTGGTCTTGGATGTTCATTTAATTTAAGAAGTCCAAATGTGCTCATCACACGGTTTTCATCGGTAAGCGGAGCAATGTCGGCGGCGGAGGCGATGGCAACAAAATCCAGGTATTCGTATGCAGCGTCTGGGTCGCCCCTTTTATCACACATTGCAGAAATGAGCTTATAGGCTACGCCGCAAGCTGCAAGGTCCTTGAACGGATAGGTACAGCCGGGTTTAATAGGATCGAGCACAGCGAAGGCATTAGGGAGTCCCTCGGCTGCTGCCTGGTGGTGATCGCAAATGATGGTGTCGATCCCGTGAGAGTTGGCGTAATCAACGGCTTTAAAGCCTGTGATGCCAACGTCGACTGTTACAATTACACTGGCGCCAAAAATGATAGAACGCTCAACGCTCTGTATGGTAAAGCCAAACCCTTCATCCAGCCTATTAGGGATATAGTAATCAACCTCGGCGCCAAGTTTCCGTAGGAAACGAAGCATCATGGCTGTACTCGATGTGCCGTCCACGTCGTAATCACCGTGGATCCAGATTCGTTCACCATCCTGAACGGCCCGTTCCAACCTGTCGGCTGCCGCCTCCATACCATCCATTAACCAAGGGGAATGCAAGGTTGAAAGATCTGGTGAGAAGAAGGATTGTACAGCGTCGACAGTGTCGAATCCACGTCCAACCAACACCCTGGTAATTGGAGTGGGGACGTGAAGTAAGTTGGTTAGGTTCTGAACAGCATTTTCATCGATAGGTTCTTGGAATATCCACCGATAGTTCAACGGATTCCTATTATTTTGAGCAACTGCCCTAAAGATACGATTTCATGGATCATCAGGCAATCAGCATGAGCCACACTGCATGACGAGGAAGAAGTCTCGGCCGACCGAGGATGATGTTGACGACAGCTTCAAGGTGCGCACGAGGCATGTGGCAAAAAGTCAGTACAAAACACGCACATTAATCAAACATGGCAAGGACATTACGCAGTTGGCTGTAAGGGGGCTGGTAGTACGCGCTCTTGGACCAGACTGGCTTGTTGATGTGAATGGTGTGTTCTGGCACTGTGTTGTTTCGGGTACGGTAAATGTTCCGCATTCGGGGACGCTGATAGCCGTTGGCGATGTTGTATGGGTGGTAAAGGAAACACAACGCGTCTCCTCGAGTATGCCAACGGGAAGTATTGTAAAGGTTGAAGAGCGCCGAACACTTTTGTCCAGACGCGCAGCTGGTAAGGAACTGCGCGAACAGGTTGTTGTTGCAAATGTAGACCAGCTCTGTATTGTTGTTTCGTTTGTTGAACCGCCATATCATCGGCGTCTGATAGACCGGTACTTGATAGCAGCAGATAAGGGCGACCTGACGCCAATTATAGTGCTGAACAAAATCGACCTGATACCCGAAGGCTTTTTCGAAGACATTCAGGAGGACTTCGCACCATATTCAGGTCCGTTGGGAATACCCGTTCATTTTATCAGCGTTCTTACAGGGCAAGGACTACCGGAACTATCGAACAGACTTGCTGGCTTGTCAACATTACTCAGCGGACCATCCGGTGTTGGGAAATCCTCAATCATCAACGTCCTAACGGCCACCGATCAGCGCATAGGCGACATCAGCAGAAAATATGAACGTGGCAAGCACACAACCTCGGCTGCGCAGTTACTGCCTCTGAGTTCCGGCGGATGGGTTGTAGACAGCCCGGGTATCAGAGAATTTGGTATTTGGGAACTCGATGTAGATGAGCTCCAGTGGTACTTCGCAGAATTCATGCCATACGTCCAACGATGCAGATTCACACCGTGCACGCACACGCACGAGCCCGAATGTGAAGTGAAGGCTGCAGTCGAGCGTGGAGAAATCGACGCAGGGCGGTATGAAAGTTATTGTCTGCTTAGAGAAGAGCTCGAAACCTCCAAGCGATAGGTAAAGAACGTTACAATAGCCAGTGCAACAGTGCACAAAAAACTTACTGCATACGATGCTTCTTTTGTGAACACATCGAATCGGGAATAAGCAGGATGAAACAGAGGTGTTAGGGCAAGGACGATAGTAAGAATAATTAGAAACCTCCGGTGGAGGATTTTATCAAGGATAGTACCTGCGGCAAGGGCAACGGCGATAAAAGCCGGACCCAGGAGCCTCTCCACATCGGCGCCCACAAACACCGAAGTACCAATAATTGCGGCAAGAATGAATACCGGTGCATGTCTCTTCACTGTTTTCCAAGAAACCGACGCAACGGCCAATGGTAACAGCGAAATTGGTGCAAAGGCATTGATGAGTATCCGATACCACACCTTGGCTGACGCAGCTTTTTGAATATAAATTTCCAGATTACCCCAAAGCGTCCATCCTTCATTGTGAACGATTGCCCACTCACGTATACCAACTGCGACAGCTATGGCGGGAATGCAGGCCAGCATCAGCATCGTATTGCGTTTCAGTACTGCAAGCGGAACTAACAGCAAGACAGTTTCGCGCGTAAGCGCACCCAACAGCAGGCACAGTCCAAACATTATCCACGATTCATTTTCTAACGCCATCAGGCCAAGAACAATAAGTGCAATTCCCATCGCATCCGTAAGCTGAAACGGATTAAATACGGACCCACCAAACACAGAAGGGCTGAGGATAGACACAGACGCCAGCATCGTCGACGTCGGTTCCAACACGCCATGCTTCTGCAGGAACAGCTTCACCGAATACGCACCAACGAGTACGACAATGATCGTCGCTACAAAAAAACCGTTTACATCGCCCCCTACCAACCGGCCAACGATGCCAGCAATCCACGGTGGAAGCGGGCGGTACACGAACGGTGCATCTTCGTGCTGAAGGAAGGCGGGGGCAGCCTGCGCCATTATTCTATAGTGTCGAAGGTCGATAGACGATTGAGCACCGAGGTAATCCACCGTATCGTACAGCAGATAGGCGAGAGCGAGGGTGATGCACAGGAGGAGCACGGACCGCATCTACAATGATACGCGTCGGGACAGTCAATGTCCGTAATTTAGAGGTTTACCGCATTACATCGGAGAGGTGCGAGAGCGGTTGAATCGGGCGGTCTCGAAAACCGTTATAGGAGTAATTCTATCGTGGGTTCGAATCCCACCCTCTCCGCCAAAATCCGTGCAATGGATCCTTCCCCTTATTTATTTGAAAAATCCGACCTGAACGTGCATTATTAGTTCCTCGGGTGAGAATCCGGAAGGACCTCAACCCACCTAGCCATTAATGCGAGGCTTATGGCACGCTTCCACAGAAACTGTTTAGAATTCGGGCTCGAACTATACGAAGGTCAGAAGAGAGTATTTCTTAAAAGAAAGAAATACATTTGCTATCACAGTGTTGTAAGTATTGTTCTATTGCTTACTCTACTTACCCAACAAAGGTTGAATAATAATAACCAAATAACATTCAGGAAAGAAGGTTAACAAAATGGCAATACTTGCAAAGTTTGATGTGCATGGAATGAGCTCATCGAAGTACGATGAGATCATCCGTCGCCTTGCTGAAATTGGTCAGGGAGCACCCGACGGACGCATCTATCACGTCTGCTATGGCGACAAGCAGCATTTACAGGTAATTGACGTCTTCGAAAGTCAGGCCACGCTTGATGCCTTTGGTGCCAAGCTCGTACCGACGCTGCAGGAATTAGGTGTCGAGGCTGTGCCATCCGTCACTGAGATCTACAATATCATCGAGGGGTAAGCTGCCAAATGTAAGGTCCGTTCGGATATTTATGGGCGGACACGGCCACGATGCGTGCAAGGGATAATAGCCATAATGTATTGGAAAATGTTTGAATTGATTTTGCACGATTATTTCGGTGGGTGGGAAACAGAAAGATTTGTTAAGAAAACCATCTTGATAAATTCTTGCCGGGAGGCATATGCTGCCGGGGAAGATGCCGGGAGACATATGCTGCCGGGGAAGATGCCGGGAGAGATATGCTGCCGGGTCAGGTACCCGGAGGTAACTTTGTTGATGATCGACCGGCAAGAGCCCCCCTATCATGAGTAAGCGTACCCTCGAAGAACTTAAGCAAGCCGTCAGCAATGCCATAGCCATAGGAGACACTGCAGCCCTGAAGCAATGCGCCACAGAACTTGAAGAGATTGGTACAGCCGAAGCCAGAGCTCTTGGTGAGCTTGCACTCGGAGTGGCATACCAAATCTCAGGCAACTTTAGCGGGGCGCTCGAGCACTACCACCGCGCCCTTGCCCTGTATGAAG
>JAGVJW010000102.1 GCA_020050895.1 bacterium
CAAGCACTCAAATCACTTGTCCTCACTGCCACTCAAGTCTTACTGTCGAAACAGCGCTCGCTACGTCCATTGAAGAGCAATTGAGGCAGGAATTTGCTGCCCGGCTTCAGGAAGAGCGCGTTCGAGCTGCGGCCGAAGCACGTTCCGACGAGAGAAAGCAACAGGCCGAAGAAACAGACAAGCTGGAAAATCAATTTATTGCTCTCAAACGTGAGAATGAAGAAAAGTCGGCACTACTCCGCATTGCAAAGGAAAATGAGATCGAACTGATTGAAACACGCAGGAAGCTAAAGGAACGCCAGGAATATGAAGAAGTTGAAGTCCAGCGACGAGTGCTGGAGTCGAGACAGGAACTCGAACAAAAACTCGCATCTGATTTAAAGGTGAAGTTTGAACTTAAAGAAAGAGAATATCAACAAAGATTGGATACCGTATCACGTCAGCTAGAAGAGGCAAAGAACAAGGCGGAACAAGGCTCACAGCAATTGATAGGCGAAGTTCAGGAGCTGGCCATCGAAGAGTATCTGATAGAGCAATTCCCGGGCGACGAGATTGCTGAGATTGGCAAGGGGCAGCGCGGTGGCGACTGTCTGCACAACGTGATGTACAACGGACACGCATGCGGATCGATTTACTACGAGAGTAAGAGAACAAAAGTCTTTGCCAGTGAATGGGTTGAGAAACTGAAAAGTGATATGAGGTTGAAGGGGGCCGATATCGGCGTAATAGTTACCTCTGCCATGCCGAAGAATATGGAGCGATTCGGACAGCTAAATGGGATTTGGATTTGCACCTTTGCCGAATTCAAGGCATTGTGCCACGTTCTGCGTGAATTGCTGGTTAAGGTTGCCGTTGCTGCAAGGTCGCAGGATAATAAGGCCGACAAGATGTCGTTGCTTTACACTTATTTGATTAGCAATGAATTTAGAATGCAGATCGAGGCTATCGTCGAGGGCTTTGAAACAATGCGCGAAGACTTGTCGAAGGAGCGTGCAGCGATGGAAAAAATCTGGAAGCAAAGAGAACGACAATTAGAAAAAGTTCTTCTGTCCACAGCCGGAATGTATGGTTCTATTAAGGGAATTGCCGGGTCAGATGTGGGGAATGTGGGATTGCTGGAGCTTTAGGTAACGGGCACAGTGGCATGGGAGGCACGGATTAGTTTTTTTTAACGTCAAAGGTAACATGAGAGCTATGAGCACCACGGCTGCAGTTGCCGTTGCCATCGCAAGTGCGGTATTGACGATGACGTCGTCGGAGCCGACTCATTCTCCTCCCGCATTGGATGATTCTACAACCCCCAAAGTGCGAAACACATTACGATACACAAAGAACGAAGCGTATGGATTTGGCGAGAGATTGGAATATGATGTTGGCTACAAATTCATTTCAGCAGGCACAGCGGTCTTCTCTGTTGCCAAGGATCCAGTATTAGTTTCGGGGAGGCCATGTTATGAAGTTTCGTTCGTCGTAGCATCACACAAGAGTTTAGAGTTTATCTATAAGGTTCGGGACTCCTATACAACATGGATCGACGTTGATGGAATTTTCCCGTGGAAGTTTGAGCAATTAACACGAGAGCAAAATTTCTCAAAGGATTATCGAGCAGAGTTCGATCAGGTAGAACACAAAGCCATAACGACAGAAGGTACATTCGACGTACCAGAATTTGTTCACGATATATTGTCGGCATTTTATTTTGTTAGGACTTACGATTTACGATCGTGCAAGAAGGGCGAAACAATTCACCTGAAAAACTTTTTCGATCGGAAAACGCATGATCTGACGGTGAAGATTTTAGGACGACAGCGCATAGAGGTTGACGCAGGAGTATTCAATTGCATAGTCATTGAACCGATCATTGAGTCGGGCAGTCCCTTTGCATTTAAGGGAAGGCTGTTAATGTGGATGTCGGCCGACGATAGAAAAATTCCAATAAAGGTGAGCACGCAAATCCCTGTCGGTTCTATCGACGCAGTACTTACCGGATATAGAGGAACCCGAGGTACTATCGAAGCTAAGGTGAAGACAGAGGACCGCTGAACTGCGATGAAGATTAATCTATACAGACCAATTGCCGTGTCGTTGTTTGCCGTTGTTGGAGCAGTAAGTTTCGCAGCACCGGATGAGGATATTTTACAGGCATTTCACAAAAAGTATGATAATTTATCAAGTATGTCATGCAACTTTACATCAAGTGGTTTTAAGGGAATGATGTATGCAATGCGCGGCGGGAAGTATCGCATTGAGCTTGGAGAAAGATCAATTATCAGCGATGGTCAGGTGGTATTTAATGTACAGTATTCTACAAAGACTGTTATCATAAACGAATACGACGTCAATACTGATGATGTGTCTGTTGAGAAGATTCTCTTCACTCTTCTCAATGTCTACCGAGCCGAGGTAATAAAGAACACATCTAAGATCGTTCTGATTCGATTACTTCCCCCCAACATGGATGTGACTATTGCAGGAGTGGACAAGGTTGAGTTGACTTGTACAAAGACATTAGATCTTAGGTCGATAGATGTGTACAACAATTCTTCGAGAACAACCTGGTCTGTACAAAACCTGAAATTAAATAAGAAGATCAACAGTGCACAGTTTACATTCAACCCACCCGCGGGGTGGCAAACTGTTGATTTAAGATAGACACATAAAAAACATAAATAAAGAGGCGAGCCTGCACAAGCAGTCTCGCCTCTTACATTTTTCGACGACTCGATAAAAGAATCGAGCCACGACCAGGTTATTTATCTAACGAATACGAACTGCTGAGCAGCAACAAATCCCTTAGCCACGAATGTGTATGTGTACACACCAGGAGCAAGATTAAAGGCGCTTGCACTGAACCGGACCGGAGTTGCTCCCTCATTAACGAATCCATTGAGGAGGGTTGCAACCTGGTTGCCGAGCATGTCGGTAAGAGTTACTGTTACATTTTGAGCTGCCGGTACTACAACGGTAAACGCAACTGCGTCAGTTGTCGGATTCGGAACAGCACTACCCAGCATAAAGCCATTCAGAAGAACATCGCCACCGGCAATACCCGTTGTGATGTTGACTACAGCGGCATCAGATGAGTCTGAACCGCATTCGTTAGAAACAACAACAGAGTACGAACCTTGATCTCCGCCTGTTGTAGGAGTCTTGGTGTACGTTGATGATGTGGCACCAGCGATTGCAGTGTCGTTCTTGTACCACTGATATTCGAGTGGACCCGATCCAGAGGCAGTTACCGTAAGAGTTAGTGTCTCATCATCGTACAAGGCAACATCCGATGGGTCTTCTGTGATCGACGGAGGTGTATTGACAACTACGTCGACTGCATCAGTCAGAACATCACCGCAAGCATTAGTAATGCGTGCGTAGTATGTACCTGCATCGGCCGCAGTCACTGCATTTACCGTATACTGCTGTGCTCTTGCGCCAGGAATTGCAGTGGAATCCTTAAACCACTGATGTAAGAGATTGCTTCCAGTACCACTAGCAGTCAACGTCAACGTCTGGCCTTCGCAAAGTGTATCACCTACAGGTTGTGTTGCAACAGTTGGCGGTACCGATAAAGTAACGTCGATTGTATCTGATGAGATTGTAACGTCGACACCATCCCAAGTAACTTCAGCGTGATATTCGCCGGCATCAGCAGAGGTAACATTCGCAACGGTAAGAACCTTTGTTGTAGCGCCAGAAATATCGCCACCATCAAACAACTTATTACCATCACGGAACCATTCGAAATACACAGCCGAACCAGGAACTGCCGACGGGAAGACTGCGCATTCGATTTGAATGATGCCCCCTTCGCAAGCATTTGGTGTGTTGTTAGAGAGGGCAACAATTGGAATGAACAGACGAGCTGATTTTGATATTGCTGTGCCGCAGTAACCAGCGACTTCGCACACATACGAATCCATGGTGTCAACTGACATGACATTACGAATAGTCAGTGTCGACGATTGTGCGCCAGTGATACGCCCGTTATCAACAACATTGGAGTCAAGGTAGGCATTTGCCGTTGTGCTCCAATAGCGTTTCTTCCACTGATAGGATGGGACAAAGTCAGTAGGAGCACCAATTGCTTCGGCTGATACTTGAAGGATTGCTGTGCCACCGAGAGCCACGGGCTGCGAAGCCGGTTGCTGAGTGATTGATGTCTGCCGAACAACAATGATTACTGCTGGTTCAGACATTACCTCTACAAAGTTAGTACCATCGTTGGCTTTAACGAGGCATGTGTATACACCTGAGGAGCCATAACCTATGCTACCGAACGAAAGAATTGCTCCTGTCTGACCTGTTAATTCCACGCCATCCTTATACCATTGGTAGGTAATAGTGGCGCCATCAGTGACTTCGGCAACTGTTATGAGCGTAAATGACTCTCCCAGGCATGCGTAGCGACTTTCAGGATTTTGCAGAATTCTGATAGATGGCTTGATTTCATCGGCGCCCATGTATGGCTTCGTACGGATCTCGCCATCAATGTCTGTTGGAACTGCTGCCAGAAGAGCTGATGAGCCCCACAATTGTTGCTGGATAGTCATGAGGTGAAGATCTGCGCCACCGATAAAATTCACGGACACAGACGATGAATTCAAGTCCTTCCCCGTTCCTGTTCTCCACGAGGTAAGCGGATTCCCAACAGCGTTGCGTACATAGGTTGTACCACCGTAAACACCAATGTTAGGTCCGGTTGTCATCAGGTTATTAAAGTCTGCCACACTGTACGTGTTGGTTGCAGAGTAATTCTCAGCAAACACTGCAAAGCCACCATTATTACCATTTCCATAATTCTGGAAAATGTTGTTAATCACCTCTGCTGCTGTATACCCAACAAGCCAAAGCGCCGAAGAATTCGGTGCTGCACTTCCGGTAACATTGACTGAGTTGTGATACAACTTCGTTGTTGCAAGGCTTGCATCAGTGTATACATAGAAGCCAAATGTGCCGCCTGTTGCAGCAACGCTGATCATGTTGTTAAATATGGTCAGGCCATTTGACCCACCTGTTCCATTATAAGAATACGCAAACATTCCAGTCGACTGGCTGTTCTGGGCAACGGAGACATCTCCCCATACCAAATTGTTAGATACTCTGCCAGCTCCTTCAATCGTGATGCCGGTGAAATTCGATGCACCTGCCGCACCAGACACCTCATTACCGTCAACCGTCATGTTCGATGAGTAGTTATAAATGCCCTGCTCGGCGCAATTAGTAACAACGTTGTTTGTAACAGTCGACACCGTACCCCACGACTGAATGTTTAATCCATAACGCATGTTGTTGACGGTGTTGTTGGTAATGGTATTTGTACCACTGTATACCGATATGGAATATGATGGGTCCGTTGCCGACAAGAAGTTGTTTGGACCTTGAAGATTGCACATGTCTACGCCTAAACGCGAGCTGTTTGGAGCGTAGATGTGACTACCCCAGTTCAGACCGTTCTCAAGCATAAACTTCAGGTTAGAGAAGTTAACCGATGCGCCATCCAGCACAGTTGCCTGTGCATGATCTGAGTCGAAAGCACCATACATCGACCACGGGTAAAACGACGGTCTCCATACAATGACTGGAGCATTACTAGGTGCACTTGCAATAGTTACAATACTGTTCGACGGGTTGGCATTGATGGTAGGAACAATAATCTGCTCATCCCAATTGCCGTTGAATACTCTCACAGTAGTATTACCGCTGATACCAGAGGAATAGAGATGACGGAACACATCGCGGAACGATGTGAAAATTCCGTTGTTGCCACTCATTGCAAGATTTAGATTTCCCTGAACGCGCGGTGCAAGGTATCTGATATGTGCGTCGTTTCCAGGATTGACGTCACCGCCACCATCCGGAGCAGAAGTCCAAACTATAAGTGTGTTAAACGAGCCGGCAGTAAAGTTTGCCGTTCCAAGGTTCACTGTTGCTTCTTCACCCGGCTGCAATGCTGGCTGAGGATAATAGCTCACTGGTGTACGTGTTGTAGCGTTTATCTTCCAGTTTATTACAACGCTGTCGAGAGCTGTTGCACCCCAGTTTCGTATCGTAGCCTGAATCATCATCGACGTGTTGGCATTGAACTTGCCGGATGGGTTGGCAACACCTATTACACCAGCATCAATATTTCCAATGCTGCCAAAGGTGTATGTTAATCCGGAGGCTGGACCCCAGCCTTCCAATGCTCTCGATTCCTGGGCGCTCATAGAAACAGCTGGATTAATCCAGATGTTGTTGTAATAATCTACTACCAGGTAAATGTCATCACTGCTCGGCCAGGTAGCGCCAATCTGTGCCCCCATTGCTGCAGTCAACGTCATTGAACCATACACAACTTCTGCATACCCGCCATTTTCGACAAGACGAATCTGAAAATTGTATACATCGTTCGATGATGTGGAAGGGGCTCGCGTTACGTTCTTCCACTGTACAACAAATACACGATTCGGCGAAGTTCCAAGAGTCTTATAACTCAACTCGCCTGTCGCTGTGCCGGTTAGATAATTCGCCCAAGCCGCAACACCCGACGATCCGATAGAACCGGAGGCATTAGGGTCGAACGATACATACCCATCGGATGAGACATAAACTGTGTTTACAACTCCGCCATCCCAGGCAAGGTTAAATGGCAGTGTTACACCACCGTAATACCCCTCAATACCAGTACCGCTAGCAAGCACCGTACCCCCCGTAATCTCTGTGTAGTTGCCATTGGCAACATCGTACGACAGAGTCGAGCCTGTTACGCCGGCGACTGCATTTGCAGCCCCCGCGAGTACGAGTGTAACCAGCAACGACACAAAACGCGTAGCGTTGCGAGTCATAATTCCTCCAACTGTGAAATAGTGATGCTAATTCTTGATTTCAAAACATTTTTTCCAAACTGTAAAATACCCAACGTTCAACGTACCACAAAGATCGGTACTGAACTGGGTTTCCACACATACCCCTGTCACCTAATGTTAATCAGCCTTAACACATAGACGACATAGGAAGCCACCAACAGGGCTAGCAATTACCGAACCAATTTTTATCGGAACAGTTTTTCCAGCTTAATTGCATTTCCCACAACCTTGCTACGTCGCGTAACTTGCCTGAGAAGCTCCTTCCAACGTGTTTGTTCCGACAAGTATTCAATCGTTTCCATTGCTGCCGCCGCAAGCCTTTCGTTGGGATTTTGAGCCGCATCAATCAAGTTGATAGCTGCCATTTCGGTTAGCACGCCTAATCGTTTTATTGCTTTAAAGGCGTTCCTCCTCGTCCCAAACTCGTACCGGTCGCTGCAATACTCAACAATGCTATCAACTG
>JAGVJW010000053.1 GCA_020050895.1 bacterium
AATTCGTATTTCTTCTGCCGACATGCTAACGCCCCCTTCCAAAGGAATAAAGAGCGTCAACTGGTCCTGACCTGCCGGATCTTCGATGTGTCGGAGCCCTGCAGTGCGGTAGCGTTCAATAATAGACAGCGTCCTATCCAGTTCTGCCTGAAGCTTATCGCGTTCCTCTTCGACGGCTGAGGGTGCGGCAGGCCGATCGTCGAAATTATCCTGGAGTTCCTGGAAAAGCTGCGTACGAGTTTCAAGTTCGAGGCGCAGCTGCATTAACTGTTGGGATAGATCGGCGTGCTCGGCAAGGCGAGTGTGGGCCTCGGCCAGATCGGCTTCAAGGGCAACAATTTTGTCCTCCAACCGACCAATCGAACCGCCATGCCGGGTATCCGTAATATCCGGCATCACGTTTTTATCCTCAAGAAGAGCGATTCTTTCAACAAAGTTATCCACCCGCTCCTGCAGGTCCGACTCGCTCCTGCGCAACTGAGCCATCTGCATCTGGAGCTGGGCATTCTCCTGCCTGAGTGTAACTATTACATCCGCTCCCTTCCTTACAACATCCCACATGCGTTGCACGGCAAGGCTGACACCCTCGCTCGGACGTCCAGAGACAGACGACTGCATCGCCGCATCCTGCAGCGGGCTTCCCTCTTGTTGTTGTTCCTGTTGCGGTTGTATTTGTTGCGCCATTCAGATCTCCCCTCAGTGAATCAGCGGTAGAAGGTTCATCGGCCAGCCGGAGATAATGCCCCAAGGGCAGTTGTGGCTGCTGCCACAATCGATCTAACCGTTGAGTCCACCTGATCCGCTCCAACGGAGCGCTCGTCGTCTCGGATCGTTACTGTTATCGTGATGTTCCTTGGCACCTGCGATGGTACCGTTAATACCTTTCCTGCCTTCCGATCCTTTTGCGCCTCCCCTGAATCGGAAAAATCACCGGGCAATTCCACAACTCTGTCTTCCAGCCTATCTATCGATACCGTGTTTGGAGCCTCTGCCATCTCTGGCTTGGCACGCTGCTCTTCGAGTGTTGCTATTCGCTGTAGAAATTCCTCCAGCCTGTCGTGCATCTGACGTTCCGATTTGCGCAACGCCGATTGCTCGGATCTCAATATCGCATTTTCTTCGCGTAATGCAACAATTACATCTGTGCTCTTGCGCACAATTTCCCACATCTGTTTCATCGACGCTTCGATTCCTTCGCGCACTTCAGGCCGATCGCTGTCGGGCATGTCGTACGGCCGATCCGCCGGATCTCCATGAGGTGGAATGTTTGGTCTCTCTGATGATTGTTGTGCCATGCTCTACCTGCTTCCCCGAATAAGTGCACCGAGCTCCTGCTCTGTAGCCCGGATGATGACATTCAAAGAATCCTCGATCTCTTCGTCGATAAGCGTCTTCACATCGCTGCGGAACGTAAGCCCCACTGCCACGCTCTTCCTGCCCCGCCCTATCGACTCAACATCGCGATACACATCAAAAACACGCACATCCCTGCATGTTGCCGGCGCTGCTGCCCGAATAATCGAAACAATTCGGCCAGCAGTTATTTCTTCGTCTACAATGAGTGCAAGATCCCTCCTCACACTCGGAAATTGTCCAATTTTATTATAAACTCGTTGAGCTTGTGCTGCCACAAACACTGCATCGAGTTCCTTCAGCGAAATCTCAGCGGCAAATACGGCGGCGTCTATTCCAAATTGCGCTGCAACTTCCGGATCCACCAATCCTGCCATGCCGATTACTTCGGCATTCGCCAGAACTTCCACACTGTTTGCAGACCAGATGCCCTGTGCCCTCGCAGGCCTTGTGGCCAGCGGCCCCAGAATACCAATGTCGCCCAGCAAATCGAACAAATCCAGTTCGCGCTCCGGAGCGCTCCAGTGCTGCTCATATTCACCAGTTATCAATACTGCGAGATGTTCGCGCTGCACAACGTTGTCGGCCCAGGTAAACACATTGCCAATCTCGCACAACCGAATTGTACTTGCGTTGTAACGAATGTTTAACGAAGCAACAGTTAACAGCGATGGTACCAGCGACGTTCTCAGTGCGCTGAATTCCACTCCCAACGGATTCTTCACCTTCACAATGCCTGTACCGGTGAGCTCGGCATTCCCTGGACTCGTAAGCACCGTGGTTAAACAATCGGAATATCCACGCGCAACAAGCAGCATGCGCAGACTGCGGTGTGTTGCTACTCTGTTTCCAAATACATGGAGTGGTGCACCACCTGCCGATGTTTTACTCACCGGCATTTCCAGACTGATGACTGCCGACGCCGCATCGTCGATGTTGTTGATGCCATGGAAGCGCATCACCTCTTCCGAAAAGTCGATCTCTTCTTTGAGGTCCGCTCTCCAGGTAGGGGGCTTTACCACGCAGGAATCGGAAGTGACGTTAGAAACCGTACATCCAAGGGCAGTAAAGATGTTTATCATCTCATCGTTTAATACCTGTGCACCAAGAATATTTCGGATTCTTCCAAACCGTACTTCAATTTTTAGAGGTTCAAGCAACCTGCCAGGTCCGGCAACGTCACGCTCAGCTGCATGCGAACCGGGAATAAGCGTCAGGATAAGGTTCGTTGCCCTATCGAGCGCATTTAGCACATTGCCTGGATCGACACCTCGTTCAAACCTATACGACGCATCGGTAGAGAGACCCAGAACCTTTGCCGTCCGCCGAATGCTTGCCGGATCGAAGTAGGCGCTTTCGAGCACGATGTCTGTAGTGCTGACATCGATCTCAGAGTTCTCGCCGCCCATTACACCAGCAATGGCAATGCCCCCTTCCATATCACAAATCATCAACGTATCGGGCGAAACATCGCGCACCTTACCATCAAGCGTCACAAAACGTTCAACCTCACCAGCTTCCCGAACATTGAGCTTCGAACGATGAACCCTTATGCGCGAACCGCGAACCTTGGCGAAATCGAAGGCGTGAAGAGGCTGACCAAGCTCCATGTTGACGTAGTTCGTAACGTCGACGATTACATTACGCGGTCGCAACCCGCACGCCACAAGCCTATCCTGCAGCCACTTAGACGACGGACCGATAGTAACATTCGTTATTTTCTGCAGAGCATAGAAGGGAGCAAGATGTTCGTCGACGCTGTGTATCAACCCAGATGGATTTTCTACTCTCTGTTCATTCCCTACCAAAACCATTTCGCCGTTCTCTTTTCCCTTCACCTTAAACGCATTTTGCTCAATATCTTTACCATGTATCGTCTGGTACGCCTGTATTTCTCGTGCAATCCCTGTGTGCGACAGACAATCGGCACGGTTAGGAGTAACGGCTACATCGTACACAACCTCCGTCTGGCCGATTACTTCCGCCAGAGCCCTACCTGGAGACAATTCAGAATTCGCCGACGATCCAAGAACCCAAATCCCATCATTCTCTTCCCGATCAGGTTTCCCCTTCTCATCATCCCTACCCAACTCCGCCTTACTGCAAATCATTCCATTCGATTGCACGCCCCTTACCATTCTCTTACCAATTATAAAGCCCCCATTGGGGACAACGGCGCCATCGAGGGCAACCGGCACAAATTGTCCGGCAGCCACATTAGCGGCACCGCAAACAATCGTACGTGGCAGGGATTCACCAACATCAACCAGGCACACAGAGAGCTTATCGGCATTGGGATGGCGCTCACATTCGAGAACCAAACCAACAACGAACCGGTTTAGGGCAGCAGAACGATGTTCGATATGCTCCACCTCCAGACCCAAGTCTGTGAGCACATCAGCCACCCGTTCCGGCCTCCAAATTGTCGGGTCCAAATCGACGAACTCCGACACCCACCCATGAACAATTTTCATATACCTGGTGATTACAGGATAGACAGGCAAAGATACTTTTTATGGAAGGGGGCTAGCATTCGTAGTTATACACATTTAGGAACACATATTACATGCTACTTGGCACCTGGCACATGGCACTTAGCCGTCCGAAGGACCCTTGGCACCTGGCACGAGGCACTTGGCCGTCCGAAGGACCCTTGGCACCTGGCACGAGGCACTTGGCACCTGGCACATGGCACATGGCACGAATAAATTCGTATCTTTGTGATCTACACCGCGGGGTGGAGCAATTGGTAGCTCGTCGGGCTCATAACCCGAAGGTTGTAGGTTCAAGTCCTGCCCCCGCTACTTAGTTATTATATAAGCCCTTGTAATTCATAGAGTTGCAGGGGCTTATGAGTTTGAAAAAGTTGCAAAAAAAGTTGCCGGGAGAAACGCCGGGAGAAACGCCGGGAGAAACGCCGGGAGAAACGCCGGGAGAATTGCCGGGAGAATTGCCGGGAGAATCGCCGGGAGATTCGCCGGGAGATTCGTCTCTTGCGGCGCATCCATGATACCGAACTTTCTTCACCAGATGTAGATCGAGTTTTGCGAAACCTTGGGCTTCTTCGATGTCGCTGGTACTCCGTGCTCGTGTGATTCACGAACGATCGCTACGATTTGCTCGTCTCTGAATCAGCTCTTCCTCATCAGTCCTCCTTTGAGACTTCCGTCTCAACTTAAGACTGGTCCGATTTTTTCAACCCACTCCAAACTATCAAAAGTTACTACCGCATCGAATAGATACATCTCTGCTCAGCTAACCTGCAAGATGTACTTGCTGGAGTGGATACGGGGCATTGAGATGAGTGATAAATCCAGGCTGCCGTGTAGGAGGAATTTCATCGGCGCCCTATCTCTTTTCGTAAGGTCTCCAATAACCTTGGATTTCTTAGTGAGCTTCCCGCTTGAACAATTAGCCCTGCTGGTGAAACCAGAATGGATTGGGGTATTGCTTCAGCATTGTAGTAGCGCTTAACTGGAATTGACATGCTCTTGTCGATTAGAATTGAGGCCCAATGTAATCTGTTCTTTTTAACAAAACTCCTAACGCGTTCATGGGTATCATCTATTGCTACCATAATGATTTCAACACCTAATTGATCTAGTTCACGTTCCAGAGATTGTAAATATTGAATGTTTTCAATACACGGCTTACACCATGTTGCCCAAAAATCTAACAGTATATACTTACCATTCATTCTTGGAAATGTTATGTCCTGTTTGAAGGCACTGCCCAAAAGCTAGTTGAAAATTAAAACGAGGTCCGAGCTACGTTGTAGATTAATGGTATCTAAATCAAATAATCATCAACAAGCAGGAACC
>JAGVJW010000299.1 GCA_020050895.1 bacterium
ACCGGCGTTCATGGCTATGCAGGCGCTTGACTATGCGCAAGATGGTTTCGTGAACATCCTTGGAGGGTGCTGTGGAACAACGCCAGAGCATATTAGGGCGATTGTGGAAGCTACAAGAGAGGTTGCTCCGAGGGTTGTCCCGCCCACTAACCGACGATTACGTTTAAGCGGACTCGACGTCCTGGATGTTCGACCCGATTCGAATTTCATCAACATTGGAGAGCGAACAAACGTCACCGGATCGCGAGTTTTCGCTAAGATGATCCTTGCTAACAATTTTGAGGATGCAGTAAGAGTTGCAAGACAACAGGTTGAAAACGGAGCACAGATCCTTGATGTTAACATGGACGAAGGGTTGCTGGATTCGGCGCAGGCCATGATGCACTATCTAAACCTACTTGCAACAGAACCCGACATTGCACGCGTGCCAATCATGATCGATTCTTCGCGCTGGTCTGTTCTCGAGGCAGGCCTGCAATGCCTGCAAGGCAAGGGAATCGTCAACTCGCTATCACTCAAAGACGGTGAAGAAGAATTTCTGCGTCGCGCCCGCATTTGTCGGGAATACGGGGCTGCCGTTGTTATTATGGCATTCGATGAAAAGGGGCAAGCCGATTCCTTTGAGCGGCGTATCGAGGTCTGCGAACGTGCCTATCGGTTGCTTGTTAACGAAATTGAATATCCTGCTTGCGACATCATCGTCGATCCCAACATTTTAACCGTTGGAACCGGCATCGAAGAACACAACAATTATGCGCTCGACTATTTCCGAGCTATCCGCTGGATAAAGAACAACCTGCCCGACGTACATGTGAGCGGTGGCGTAAGTAATGTTTCATTTTCGTTTCGCGGTAACGAGCCGGTCCGGCGTGCTATGCACACTGCTTTCCTGTATCACGCCGTTTCCCATGGAATGGACATGGGAATCGTGAATGCCGGACAGCTAGATGTTTACAATGAAATTGAACCGGAATTGTTGGAGAATGTAGAAGACGTTCTCCTGAATCGCAGGCCTGATGCTACCGATAGACTGTTGGTATATGCGGAAACTATTATTCCTAATAAAAAGCAACAGGCACAAACAGAACAGTGGCGCGAAGAATCAGTAGAGAAAAGACTCAAACATGCGTTGGTTAACGGTATCGCCGACTTTATCGAAGCCGATACTGAGGAAGCTCGACACGTGTTTCCCACACCCCTTTCGATAATTGAAGGACCGTTAATGGACGGCATGAGTGTTGTGGGCGATCTGTTTGGATCGGGTAAAATGTTTCTACCACAGGTAGTCAAAAGCGCGCGTGTAATGAAAAAGGCTGTCGCCCACCTAACGCCATACATGGCCACTGATGAATCCGAAGGCGGGCGTTCAAAGGCAGGGACAATAGTGTTGGCAACCGTGAAGGGTGATGTGCACGATATTGGAAAGAACATTGTCGGCGTTGTACTTGGTTGCAATAATTACAATGTTATCGACCTTGGTGTTATGGTACCTGCAGAACGCATCATAGAAGAAGCAGAACGTGTAGAAGCACAGGTGATTGGGTTATCGGGCCTCATCACACCATCGCTCGATGAAATGGTGCACGTGGCAAAGGAAATGACGCGACGAAATGTGCGCATCCCACTCCTGATTGGAGGCGCTACAACAAGCAAAACACATACTGCAGTCCGCATTGCCCCGGCATATACCGGACCTGTAGCATACGTACCCGATGCATCGCGCGCAGTGCCTGTAGTGGGCTCGTTCCTGAACGCCGATCAATCGTCGGCCTTTTCAAAATCGATTCGCGAAGAATATAGCAGAATCAAGGAGGAGTATGAACTCCGTTCCTCATCAAAGCAACTTCTCACGCTCGACGCAGCTCGTAAAAATCGTTATAATATTGCCGGACCATCACAAACGCCCCTTTACACCGGCATCACACAATACGCTTCAATACCTTTGACTGAATTGAGGGAGTATATCGACTGGACTCCGTTTTTCTTGTCGTGGGAGCTTAGGGGCAAGTATCCGGCCATCCTCGACGATACGCTGCAAGGAAAGGAGGCGAGAGCGCTGTTTGAAGATGCAAATGAGTTGCTGGACGAGGTAGTAGCGAACGCCCTTATTGAAGCAAGGGGAGTTTGCGGAATTTTTCCAGCACATCGAATTCTCGATGATGTTGTGCTTGAAAACGGCACTGTGTTTCATTTTCTTCGGCAGCAAATTGTCAAGGCTACAGGCCAGCCCAACCTAAGTCTTGCTGATTTCATTTCAGAGCAAAGCGATCACATCGGGTGTTTTGTTGTTACTGCGGGACATGGCGTTGCCGAATTATGTGCGCGCTTCGAGGCTGAGCACGACGACTACCGTTCCATAATGACGAAGGCACTTGCCGACAGGCTAGCCGAAGCCTCGGCAGAGTGGTTGCACCGGAAAGTTCGGACTCAGCTGTGGGGTTATTCGGCGGATGAGCTCCTGACTAACGAAGACTTAATTGCTGAGAAATATCCTGGGATTAGACCAGCCCCTGGATACCCGGCGTGTCCGGATCACACCGAAAAGGAGACTATTTTCAAACTTCTTTCTGCTGCTCAGGCAACAGGTGTAACATTAACCGAATCCCTTGCCATGAATCCCGCATCAAGTGTCTGTGGTTGGTTCATTGCCCATCCTGATTCGAAGTATTTTGGCATATCGAATATTGGTCGGGATCAACTTACTGAGTATGCTGAGCGAAAGGGCGTTGCAATTACAGACATGGAGCGATGGTTAGCCCCCTTACTAAATTCCGGTCGGTAAGCAGAGAAACAGTTTTGAATTGTTATGAAGCAAGCAACATCGCGAATTCACATTGCTATACTTGGGTCCGGGAAAGGGTCGAATGCCCATGCAATTATCAATGCTGCAAAAACTAATGATGTGGCCTACGAAGTAAGTGTAATCATCACTACCAGACCAGATTCTGGAATTGCCGAAGTTGGAAGGGGGCAGGGAATACCCGTAGAAGTTCTGTCGGCAGACACGGCAGAAAATGGCGATCAAATAACGCGCATTGCCGACGATTACTCCATTGAACTCCTTGTGTTATCGGGTTTCATGCGCATGCTACCAACATCTGTTATCCAGCATTTACACGGACAAGTCATCAATATCCACCCGGCATTGCTGCCCGCATACGGCGGGAAGGGGATGTATGGACGGAAGGTACATCAAGCTGTATTGAATGCAGGAGAAACAGTTACTGGCGTAACCATACACTGGGTTACAGAAGAATACGATGCTGGAGCCATCATTGTGCAGGAGACAATTGATATCTTAGGTCTCCGGACAGCAGAAGAAATCGAAGGGCGGGTTAAATCCGTCGAACATTCGTTATATCCGCGAGTAATTAACGAGATGGCTCTCAGGCTGGAGGAATCAAAGAATTAAGAGAAAGCGAACGGTTGTTCAATTCCGGAATTATTCTCCATTTTCACGTAACCTTTCCATCTTTTTCCTGTTTTGCATCTTGCGTGGGTAAATTATTTCAATCAAAAGAAAAACCCCACTTGACATTCAGACGCGATTTAGCCAAATTACGTGGTCATTGTAAGCCCTACTTTTAGAAGTCAAGGGGAAATGGGTCCATGTATTTGCTAAAAAAAATCAACAAACAAGTTGTTCACAGTATCAATATTGAGGTATTCATGAGCAGAAGACTCTTACTTCTTGCCCTCATGGCCGTTCTCATCGGCGCTACGACATCGTGGGCTGGTGATGCGAATGGTGAGGACGTCCAGCGAAGGAGCGGTCTCCGATCACCCGTGGCTTCGTATCCGCGCGATTTTACAGCGACTGCTGCTAACCCAAGGACGCAGCCTGCCATTTCAACCGGGTATTACCTTGTCGATTCTGACGACGAGGCACCGGACTTTTGGCGTCCGGACCCATCGCTGTTTATCGACACAACGTTCGAACCCGCTACGTGGCGAAGAATCGTTTCGGGACCAAACCAGTTTTCTCCAGGGTACTGGGTTGACGGGTCGCAGAACATCTTTGGAGGCCATGCTTATTTCCGTAACCCAGGGAATTCACAGGATTCTACAGATGATGCTTTTGCTGGTCCAATTGCCATTGGGTTCCCGTTCTATTTCAATGGCGTGCGCTACGACTCATTCTATGTATCAACCAACGGGTTGATTGCCCTTTCGCAGCGTCGGTATTTCTATGAGTATGATGAGAACGGATTCCCCACAATCCGTACGACGCTGGAAACATCGCCGGGAGTCTTCTCAGCATATGATCCGGCATCGGACGACACGAGATCACGATCGGGAAACGGTTTAACTGATGGCCAGGCAGATGACTGGGGCTTTCAGGCAGTTGCCTGCGGAAACAATCCCGGCAGTGCTGGTGCAGGTATCCGAGGGCGGACAAACACGATGCTGAATGAAGCAGCTCTGTCTGCCAGTGGGTTATGGCAGACGATCAATGGTCAGTTCACGCGCCCGGCTCTTATCGTCCCTGCGTGGGACGACTTGCAGGTGTCCGTGTATAATGATGACCTTAGTATTGTTGATGATTTTGGTCGCGTGTATTACAAGCGTTCGCCATCGAACGACAAACTCATCATCTACTATGTAAACCTTACTCCAATTCGTGGCAAGACGGCGTCGGCAGGTGGTTTAACTCAAAGCGCCACCTTCCCAGCTAACAATCGTCCCGGAACAACGGACGAGCACTATCGCTTCAGCCTTCAGGTGTCTCTCAACAGGTCAGACAGCTCTGTTATTATTCAATATGAGCGTTTCTTTGGTACTGCACCGCGTGCATCCTTCCAGCCATTTGCAGCAACTGTATGGTTCCGTTGCAATTCAACCGTCGGCGTAACCGGACCATCACGTAGGCTTAACTGGGCAGGATACCCATCGGCTATGCCGTCGGTGACGACACTTGACTATAGCGCAATTAAGTACACGCAGGCTACTGAGTATCTCTTCAATGTTCTTACGGATCCGAATGGTGGAATCCGTGCAACATCAAAACGAAGCGACGATAACTCAGTACCCAAGGACTTCCTGACCGTCAAATTCAAGCAGTGGAAGAACTACCTCCGAGTAATTCAAGTTTATTACAAGACTCACCCACTGAACAACAATGCTCCTTTGGACTTCTCAGTTGTTATTCCTGCAAACCAGGCCAACAATTATGAAATCCTGGCGGGCGAAGTAAGACTGGGCGCTATACAGCCTGTCGCTATTGTGCAGAACCTCACAAACGACATACAGGGTCCGCAGGGTGTCAATTACACGCGTCAGGGCATCAACTTTAAGGTCAGGTTCCGCATTCAGAATGAAGCCACTGGCGTTATAGTGTATAATACATCGAAGGCAGTAACCGATCAGACTATTCGCGATTCAACCCTGACGGGCATTCTTCTGTGCGACATCAATGGTACCCCTGCCGTGTATACGGCTGGCCATTTTGTTAAACCGTATGAGTTTGTTCGCGTAACCTTCCCACCCTTTGAGCCCAATGCATACATTGACGACCAAATTGGCCGGCTCTTTACAAGTGTTATTGCCGAGCCAAAGGACTCCAACAACATTCCTCTCGGCGATCAGTGGCCATTTGACGATACAACAGGTATTCGACTGTTCTCGATGCGTCGGCTCAATGACTTCAGTGACGACGTAACGCAATTCCATCTTGTTGGTGGTGCTGCGATGCCTTCGGTTCTGAAGTGGGTGAACATTGAAGGCGATGTTGTGGATGGTGATGAAGTAACCAACAACCCACCACCACCTCGGGGCACATACCAGGCAGCGAACTCCAGTATTTACCAGTTGAAATCTCCGGTAATACGCCTTAATCGGATGACGCTTGGAAATCAGGATATTCCAGCGTTTGGACAGTTTGGTGGTGATGAACTCCGTTCGTTCCCAATTAATATCGCCGGTAAAAAGAATGCTGTTCTGTCAATATCCTACCAACGTACTGGCAACCTTGGACGCGGGTTCGGACGAGGCTTTTCTGACAATCGCCTTGTCGGCCCGGAAGTCCAGGTAAACCTGCTTAATCTCATATCGATTGGTCCTTCCGGTCAGTATCGCAATCCGGACCGTCTCGACCTTGAGTTTGCTAAGCCAAGCAGCGACGGTCTTACCGGGATTACCAATATCAAGACATGGGTCTATGACCCTGCAGGACTTGCAGGACAGTACCTGCAACCCTATCAAATCTGGGGTGGTGGTGGTTACGCCAGAGGCTTTAGCATCAAGGACGGTAATGAGCAGATGGCGAATAGCTACGTCCCACCGACCGGTGGTAAGCGAGAGGACTTGTTTGATGATGGTAAAGATTTTGAGTATTTCAAGATCACGCTCCCGATTCCAGACTCCATCATGAATTGGGTAAACGAAGGTGGACGCAGCTTCCGATTCCGTCTCAAGGTAAAGGCTATTAACAACTCGCAACCTCCGCAACCATCTGATGATGAAGACAACTTTTTCATTGATAACGTGAAGATCCTCTTCCCGGATGAAGTGACGGATGTCGAGTTCTCAAACATTCAGATGATCTGGCCATATACCATGGCTCCGGCGTCTCAGGCTACACGTGTACCGATTAGAGTCAAACTTTCAAATAATACACACGTGTCTGCTCCGGCATTTTCTGTGCGGCTGCAAATCAAGCCATATGGAACTGAAGATCAACAAATTTACTGTCGTACAATTACGGTGCCTGTTCTGGCTGGTAATCGTGAAGTATTGCTTCCGTTCCCGGATGCCAACTTCCGACTTACAACTCCTGGCCGTTACAAGGTAACGGGTCGTATCTTCTTCCCCGGTAACGACCTCGACTCGACGAACGACTCCACATTCACAGAATTTACAATTCTGTATGGCCCGTCTTTCGCATACGAAGATGGTCCTCGGCAACCGGTTAATGATGTTCCTAAACTTCAGTTTTCAGGTGTTTCAGGTAAGGGGCTCAACCATCGTGGTTCTTCTGATGGTGGAGCGTCTGGTAATTACTACTCTGGAACGTACATGTATATTTACAGCCCGCAGTTTTCAGGTAGCTATCTGTACGGTTACGTAACTCCGCAAACTCCTGATGTTCAGTACGGCGCCGATGCAGGTAATGCTTCGGGTCAGATTGGTGCGCGTTTTACACTCTATACACAGGATACTGTGGAAGGGTACCAGGCGTTTTGGGCAGAATTGAACCAAGACATTCTGAACATATCATTCTCATTGTATCAAGATGAGGGTGGCATTCCAGGTAGCCAGCGGATTCCTAATTCGACCCTGATACGCCAGAGGGGCTTGGATGAAACAGACGATACTCCCGATCCTGTCTTCGGTCAGTACTCAACGTACAAGTTGGCTACGCCTATTGTTCTGGCACCTGGTGAGTACTGGGTATCTGTAGCACAAATGGGTACTGAAGGATACGAACTCGGTGCTTCTGCTACACGAATGGGTATCGTTACAACGCTGTTCTCAGACATCCCGGCATTTGGTATCGGTAATCGCTCTCTGCTTGTCGACAAGAACTTCAGGTCACGCAATCGTTCCGGAGCATTATTGAACGACAACAGGTTTGCATACGAACTCACTCGCTTCTCCGGTGATTGGGTTCCGTTCACTCCAACAATTGGCAACCCTGGCTATCCTCACCTCGATGCACTCGGCGTTAGCCTTGGCTTCCCAACCTTTACGCAAGGCTCTTGGATTCCAATGCTTCGTCCGTACTTCGGCGAGCGCTCGTTTAATAGTCCTCCAGTGTATGTTGACTGTGGTATTCTACCCGTAGGACTCACATTTTTTGATGGTCGTGCTCGCTCTACTGGTGTTGATTTGTTCTGGGAAACGGCATCAGAAAAAAACAACGTTGGTTTCGCAGTTGAACGTCGCGCCGTCAAGCAAGTTACCGATCTGTCGACTGGAGTGACGTCATTCTACTGCAGCGATAAGTCAGGTGCTGGTGATGAGCCGTGGAAGCAGATTGGATTCGTAGCCGGTGCCGGTAACAAGA
>JAGVJW010000136.1 GCA_020050895.1 bacterium
AAACCGATTAGTGTTGTTCGCGCTACGTCGCCGCCAACGACAAACACTCCATTATCATCGGTGTATGATGACGCTCCGGGCGAGCCGATGTAAAATTTCGTACCACTCGTATCTACATCGAAAGCCAGATCCCACAGATCACCATTGCCAACCGTCAGTCCACCAAATGCCGGAAGGTTAAGTCCAGATCCATTCAAACTTTCATGTTCATACAAGAAGATGCTCGATGTATACCTTTTTGCAGGTGCCCATTTTAAAGCCAATGTAGCGGCCGACCGGGCTGTATCGTTTTTTGCTTTTACTGTGAACTCATAAACTGTATTCTCTACAAGGCTGGAAATCAGTGTGGAAAGTGTTGAACCGGAAACTTCGGCGGTAAAAACTTCCGACGTGCCTTCAACCTTATAGGAAATCTCATATCCTGTAGGGGTAACACCCGTTGCAGGAGCGGTCCACTTTAGCCCAACGGTTACTGAATCTACTGATGTTGCCGCAAGCCCAGTCGGCGGTTGGGGCGCCTGAGGTTCTGCCGGCGTAGTTGCATTCTCGTTGCATGCTGCTATGACGATTGTCAACGCAAGAATCAACGATGCGTGGAGAAATGTTTTCCGAATATTCATTTAAATACCTCTATGGTGAGAACGTGATTGGGAAAAATGGAATCGAAAGTAAAACGATACGACGATAGCAATGCATTATCATCACTCTGCATGCCATAGAATATCGTTAATGTGTGCATCATGGTTGGCACGACGAGCAGCCACAAATAAGTAATCGGAAAGTCTGTTAAGAAACGGCAAAACGTCAGGTCCCAGATACTCTTCCTTTACAAGAGCCGACACAATTCTCTCAGCTCTGCGACAAACAGTTCGTGCATGGTGCAGGTGAGCTGCTGCAGGAATGCCCCCGGGTAAAATGAAATTTTTGAGCGCCGGCAGAATGTCTTCATGAGCGTCGATCAGACGTTCAAGTCGAGTAATGTGTTCCGCTGCAATACGCGGAATGTTGTAAGAGGGAGGAGGGTTGCGTGGTGTTGCCAAATCCGAACCTAACACAAACATGAGCCTTGAAACCTGCTGAAGCTCGTCATGCAATGTAAACGTCGTTTCACAAGATAAGGCAATACCGATTAATGCGTTGAGCTCGTCGACTGTGCCGTATGCTTCAATCCGAATATGCTCTTTAGGAACACGCACGCCACCAAAGAGTCCTGTAGTGCCGTTGTCTCCCGTCTTCGTGTAAATGCGAGTTGCCATTTGGGTACAAAATTACGCCGACGACGGTCCTTCGTACTTTTGGATGATATGCGGCCGTTTCATGTGTTGTTCATAGGTGATGTTGTCGGGCACGTCGGATTACAGGAAGTACTCCGTCAACTGCCAGATCTGATGCAGAAGTACAGCGCCGACGTCACCATCGTCAACGGCGAAAACATTGTTGATGGTAAGGGGCTTTCAGACAAGGAAGCCAACGAATTATTTGCCGCAGGCGTCAGCTGTATCACAACTGGTAACCACGTTTGGGATAACTGGAAATCTCGCCCCCTGCTAAAAGAAAATCCGCGAGTTCTTCGGCCCTATAACTATCCACAGGAAAACCCGGGTAGAGGTTGGTCCCTGATAACTCTTCCAGACCAAAGACAGATTGGAGTGTTGCAGATTCAGGGCCGGGTGTATATGCAGCCCATCGACGATCCCTTTAAGGCTGCAGATCATGCAATTGCGCGTTTGGCTTCGCATACCAAAATCATTATCACCGATTTCCACGCAGACGCATCGGCCGAAAAGATTGCCATGGGCTGGTATTTGGATGGCAGAGTGAGTGCTGTGATTGGCACGCATACGCATATACAGACTGCCGACGCAAGAATTCTTCCCAAGCAAACAGCATACATATCAGATGTTGGAATGTCGGGCCCATATGATTCTGTCATCGGTTTAAAAAAAGAAATCGCATTGAAGCGATTGATGTTACAAACAGCTCACAAGTACGAAAACGCAACCGATGATGTAAGGGTATGCGGTGCGCATGTTGTAATTGATGCCGACACCGGCAGAGCGATGAGCATTGAGGCGTTTTCATCACCGCCTCCAATAACCACAGTTGTTACACAGTAGGAAATAACTATATGCTTTCTGCTTCACTCGGGCAAAAAGCAAAAATTCTTTGCACAATGGGTCCGGCTGTTGCAACCACCGACAAGGTTATTGCAATGGCAAAGGCAGGCGCAAATGCGTTTCGGTTAAACATGTCTCACGGTTCGTATTCAAGTCATTCCCACTATATAGAATGCATCCGAGAAGCCGAAAAGAAGCTGGGCATAAACATTTCTATCGTTGCAGACTTACAAGGGCCAAAGATCCGTGTCGGTGAATTCGGAGAGCTGGATCAGCTCATGATGCTTGTTGGACGTGATGTGAAGCTTGCCGATGTTTCTGTTATAAAACAAAAAAAACTTACCATCGGTAATGATTTAATTCCTGTTCATTACCCAACACTTGCAAAGGATGTAAGAAAGGGCGATGTTCTTTTGCTCGACGACGGCCTGCTGAAACTCCAGGTAAAGCAAACCAGCGGAGAGGTTGTGACGTGTATCGTTGTACATGGCGGCGTGTTGAAACCCAGAAAGGGTATTAATCTGCCTCAGACGTCGGTGTCGCAGCCTTCGATGACGACTAAGGATCGTGCTGACGTTCGATTTGCCATTGAGCAGGAATGCGATTTTGTTGCACTATCGTTTGTTCGGACTGCTGCTGATATTGAAAATGTTCGGCGATACATTCACAAATACGGCGGCTCACAACATGTGATTGCGAAGATTGAAAAGCCCGAGGCGCTTGCAAATATTGAAAGCATTGTAGAGGTATCCGATGCAATCATGGTTGCAAGGGGCGATCTGGGCGTCGAGATTCCTGCACAAAACGTTCCACTGGTACAAAAGAAAATAATAAAATTATGTAATGAACATGCAAAGCCTGTAATTACAGCTACACAGATGCTTGAGTCGATGATAAAAGCTCCACGTCCAACGCGTGCCGAAGCCAGCGATGTTGCTAATGCAGTAATAGATGGCACCGACGCTGTAATGCTCAGTGCAGAGACATCGGTTGGGGCATATCCTATCGAAGCCGTACACTATATGCGTTTAATCTGTTCGGAGGCCGAGCAGGTTGTAATCGAAGCTGAAGTGCCGAGCGGTGCGCGTGTTACAATGCCTTCCATCAGGGAGAAGAATACGCTGGCAGTTGCTGCAGCGGCGGCACATATAGCAGAAGACCCTCGCGTTTCTGCCATTATTTCACTTAGCTACAGTGGAGAAACTGCACGTCTAATATCGAACAGAAGACCCCATTGTCCCATCATCGGTATTACCTCAATGCGTTCAGTTGCACGCAGAATGTCGCTGTACTGGGGTGTAACAGGATTAGTGATGGATACCATCACTACTACCGATGAAACGATTGAGAGCATAAAAGACGCGCTGGTGAGGGAGAAGATTCTCCCTGCCAGCGCGTTCGTTGTTTTCACTATCGGTCGTCCGCTTGTTGGTAGAGCGCGGACAAACATGCTCTCTATAGAAAGCCTGGCTCCTTAATTAGTAGCTGGCTTCAGTGCGAACTTTGCATAGCTGTTTTGATTCAGATACTTCGAGGCTGTTGCCTTGACCTGCTCCTTATTCAGCTCTGCAATCATTTTATCACGCAAGTCGATGGATGAAAACGGTTCATCGCTTTCAACAACCTGCCAGATTGCTCTCGACCAGAACTGATTCTTCTTCTTCTGAACTTCACGTTCCTTGGTTTGAATTTCCCTGACCTTTTGAATGTATGAATCGTCGACCAAGTTGTTTTTCAAGTATCCCACTTCTTTCTCTACAATTCCGGACAGTTCATCAACTCTATCCGGTGAGCACGAAAAAATAATGACCAGAGTATATTCCTCGTGGGGGATTTTTTCAACTCGAGGTTGCACCGAAACAAAGTAAACACCGCCGGCTTCTTCACGCATCTGCTCTCGTAGACGGATATTCATCACTTCACTCAAGGCAGACAAGTCGTATCGTGTTTTCGGATTGTAAGAACCATCGCCGGTGTAAGCCAACACTACAAAACTCTTTGGTTCCTCGCCTTTTAGTATGGTCTTTTCAATTTTTTCGTGAGGCGTTTTAATACCAACATCCTTCCACATCTCTCGTTTCTTAGGATCGCCAGGCAGACTTGCCAAATATGTTTTAATGAATTCTTCTGTTTTGGCCTCATCATAATTGCCAACAATCGAAAACGTAAAGCCTGCAGCATTAGCAAATCGTGCCTTGTAGAATTCAAGCGCCTTCTTCTGATCGATTTTATCAAGGCTGGCCGATATGATGGGTGTTGACCGTATATGTCTACCCGACAAAATGTACATGAGTGAATCAAACAATGCAGCTTCAGGACTCTTTTCCTTATTGTCCAATTCAGCCTTCATCCGTGTCTTCCAGGATTGCACCGATTCATCGTCTATTCGAGGCGCTGTGAAATACAGATATGCTAATTGCATCATTAGTTCAAAGTCGCGCGGCGCTGCCGATCCTCTGAGACCCTGCTTTTCCATGCCTATGTAGGGTGAGAGGCTCAGCGTCTTGCCTTGAAGCATTTTTTGAAGATCTGTTAGCGACACATCGGCAATCCCCGACTCATCAACGAGCGATGCACTAAACGAGAGCGTGATGTAGTCGGCATCTGCGCCAAGCGACTGTCCACCAAAACCGTTAGCCTCAAAGAGAATCTCATCATTTTTAAAGTCAGTTTTTTTCAGATATACTGTAGCTCCATTCGACAAAGTCAGTTTCTTGGAGTCGATATCCGGTATATACTCACTCTTGACAATCGTACCTGCTGATGGTGCCGACGAAAGAAGCGGCCTTGTAATTACCTTGTCGATGTAAGGCTCAATCTTTTTATCAGCAACGGCGGCAAGCAAATCTTGCACCTGCTGCTCCTTTGGCATAAGGTATCCATTGCCTTCCGGAACAGATAACAGGTAGACCCGGCTTTCATCACTCATCATTGCACGCAATGCGTCGGCGCACTCCGCTTCCGTAATGCCGGGTAAATAGTGCCTGTATATCTCTGTTTCGTGTGCTATCCCGGGCACCGATTCCGCCGTCAGCACGTACCTTGAGAGCTCGAAGGCCAATTGCTGCGACTCAGTTTTGTCACGCTCATTGTAATAGGATTCCATTTGTGCCGACAACTCATCCTTTGCTCTTTTTAGCTCGGTATCAGTAAAACCGTGGAGTTTAACTCTCTGAATCTCAGTCATCAATGCGTTAAAAGCCGACAACACATTTTTGTCTGCCGATGTTGCAGTACCATAGAACGATCGGTTCTCGCGCGCGATGGGATATATTCCCACAAATGCACTAGCAAATGGCGGTTTCGCCTTTTGCGTCAGCTCCCTTAAACGCGAGTTGAGCATTGCAAAGCCTAAATTCTTTACAATTGATTTTCGATAGTCGGCATACGTAACCACAGTGTCGGCGATGTGTTTAATAATCACCTGGCAAGATGCGGCTTGTAGTTCCGGATCGGATGCAATGCTTACAATGCTTTGTTTGTGTTCCGGAAGAGTGATCTGCGGTCTGCTTCTCGTTTCGTTACCGCTGCTGCTAACCTGCAAGACGAAATATTTCTGAAGAATCTCACTGAGAACGTGCGGCTCAATGTCGCCGACAGCTATTACAGCCAAGTTTTCAGGTTTATACCATGTTTTATAAAATCTGCGAAGAGCGTCTGGCGGAGCATGCCGAAGTACCGCCGTATCTCCTATCACATCGTGCTCGGCATACGGTGAACCATAATACATTGCAGGAAAGTGTTTTGTACGAACACGCTCTTCGGCACCGCGGCCAAGTCTCCACTCCTCCAAAACAACTCCCCTTTCCGCTTCGATATCTTCATCACTATAAGTAACAAAACCAGCCCAGTCTCGCAAAACCTTGACGCCAGTAATAACATTGTTTACCGATGTTATCGGTATGGTTAGCATGTAAACTGTCTCGTCCTGGTTGGTATATGCGTTTAAATCGGCTCCAAAACGAATACCTGTTGATTCCAAAAAGTTTATTAATTCCTGTTTTGGAAATTCCTTTGTTCCATTAAACGCCATGTGTTCGCAGAAATGTGCGAGACCATCTTGGTCTTTATCCTCGAGAACTGCTCCCGCATTCACCGTCAGAATGAGATCGAGTCTTTTCTCCGGCTTCGAATTTTTAAGAATGTAAAACGGTATGTTGTTTTGAAGCCTTCCCGTTACAACTTTTGAGTTGAATGGAACTGCTTTGCCATCGTCGATTTGCCCTAGGACAATTGTTGCACTGACATTGACAATAAGCAGCAGCAGCGCGACGGACCTGATGATCGTCGACATAATAACTGTCTCCAGAATTGATTTGAATAACAAAGCTACGAAGTGTCAGTGACCTGGTTTCGCTGACGACGTGCTCACAACTTCATTCAAGAATGGTATCAGCGACTCTTGTTTATCGCTTGGATCGAGATCAAGATAACGGCTGGCAAGGAGCATGACTTCAGAGGTCGATTTGGCAGCAAGGAGCCTCTTGATGGCATTAACTCCGTGGCGTTGTGCAATTGCCTCGCAAACAACTGCACCCAGAACGTACTGATCGTCCTGCGAAATATCAGGGTTGGTAAACAACCCAACAAACGAAGGTATGTCTTGCTGCGGAGTCCCTTCGAGATACATCACAACTAACTGAGCCAGATTATCGTTGATGCTGCCCCCTAACCACGTAGCTACTCCTTCCCGAATTATCGGATGCGCGTCTTTCTCAAGTTCACGAAGCACTACATGCGTTATCTCGTGGGGATAGTAAGGATCGTTCAATCCAGAAATAATCAGGGAGAATTCCGGATAGGCGATTCCTGTTGGTGGAAATGCATAGAACTCAATCCCAAGAAGGTTGCACATCTCGTCGCGGTTTCTGGCAACCACCATGGTGATTGATGTAGGGGGCTCGACATCGAACATCCGCGATACGGACTCCATGTACCTAACGGCGCCATCCATGCGTTCCCTCGAGAGCACTTTTTCGTGTGGATGATAGAAGCTTATTGGACCGATTCTTACAACACTCCAATTCTTGATCCATGAATTATACGGGTTATCGACTTGAGGCTTCTTGTTATCGTCAATAGAAAAGACTGTCCGCAAAATCCCGAGCGGTATCACGTGCCCGCTGTGGGTATCAACTGTTGCAAACAGCGTTCTAACAAACCAAACATCTTCGTTTGGTTCAATGCTCATTATCGTAGGAGGATATGTCTTGATTATGTCACCAGACTGACCAAACCAATCCAGCACTAGTTTTTTCTGTGCAAATGCACTAGATGTCTTATCGATATTCCACTCCGTTGTGCCGGTTTGGATGCTTCTCCACGTGGCGAGACTGTCTACCCAAGCCGCAAGTATTACACGCACCGTTGGGTTGGAGGTGTCTATACGCTGCATTACTCTTACTGCGGGAATACCCGACTCCGAGGCTTGGATAGTGATCGGAACGAAGACGTAATGCAGAAAAAATATCGTAATTAAGCCCCTATACACAATGAAAGTTAACTATTTTTCGAGCTTAGTGTTACGAGATCGTAACATTGAACAGTTGATACTTTAGCGCTCCCTTCAAATGTTCTAGTCATTGAATTTATGAATGATACACAGACGCCTGCTGTTTCCTTTGAATTGTCTGATGAGCAAAATGCTCTTCGCCAGCACGTTCGCTCCTTCGTCGAAGAAGAGATCAAACCGGTAGCAGCTTTATTTGATGAATCCCAGGAATTTCCGACGGAAATATTTCGAAAGCTTGGTGAACTTGGCTATCTGGGAATTCTCGTTCCGGCAGAGTACAACGGGTCGGGTCTTGGAGCACTTGAATATGCTATCATTGTTGAAGAAGTTGCAAGGGGATGCCCTGCAATAGCTCTTGGTGTTGCCGCACACAACGGATTGTGTACCAGCCATATTCTTCGGTTTGGTTCCGATGAGATAAAACAGAAGTACCTACCAACCTTGGCTTCGGGAGAAGTTCTTGGTGCATGGGAGATCGGAAGAGCGTCG
>JAGVJW010000286.1 GCA_020050895.1 bacterium
CTCGACGAATTTGCAAATGTGTTAAACACTGCAATCAAGGTAAGGGGCAAGGTATTTATTCCATCTTTCGCAATTGGACGTTCGCAACAAATTCTGTTTCACCTAGCCGAATTTATACGCGAAGGCAGAATTCCGCGAGTACCAATCTTCCTCGATAGTCCGATGGCCATCAGTGCCTCGCTTGTGTACGACAACCATACAAAACTGTATGATGCCGAGAGCACGGAACTATCGGAACAGAAGCAGTGGGATGCCGACTTGGAATCATTGCGTTATTGTGAGTCAGTCGACGAGAGCAGGGCTATCAACGACCTCAGTGGTCCATTTGTGGTAATTGCAGGAGCGGGCATGTGTAACGCCGGAAGAATTTTGCACCATCTTCGTAAAAATATTGATGATCCTACAGCGCATATCGTCATTGTGGGCTACCAGAGCCGAGGATCACTTGGCAGATACCTTGTCGACGGAGCAGAAAACGTAACCATCATGGGTGAGCACAAACAGGTTCATGCCCAGATTCACACCCTGGGTGGATTTTCCGCACATGCGGGCCAGACAGATCTGCTAACATGGCTTGCTCCCATGATTCACTCCAATCCACAGATCTATTTAACCCATGGAGAAGATGATGCGCGAGCACTCTTGCAACAGCAAATACAGGAACGGTTTCACTGTTCCGCGTATTTGCCTGTATATGCCGAACACCTGACGCTGGCGTAAGTTTTCCAGAGAGTAAGGAGGAATACGCCTCAATCTCTGACCGTCAGCTCGGGAATTTCGCACTATGCAGTACAGCATACTTCACAGAACCCTCCTGCAACGACTCGAACAACTGCACTGATGATACGGGCATTTTTATAAACAGCGGTATGCTGATGTTGCCAGCGTTTCGCCTGTGTTCGTCCACTCCTTTGAGCCGCGCAATAGTGACGTGGGGAAGAAACCTTCGCGTTGAATGGGCACCCAACGCACCCCCATGCTCATTATCATTTGGAGCAATACCATCGGTTCCCTGCAACGCCTCGATGAGCGACGAACGAAGAGCAGTTAATTCGCTTGAAGAACTACATTCAATCCATAGATAACGCTTATTGCGGGCACTAGGTCCATACGTCAGTTTATGTAGCTCCAGATAGAATGAATGTGCTACCCTCACAGAATCTTCAATGCGTTGTATGACTATTCCAATATCAGTTGTTCTCCATGGAGGAATCAGAGTAAGATGAACATCGTGCAACGAAACCCAACTACCTTGCACTTCGCCAACACGCGATCGAAGATTTGTGCATTCTCCAGCCACGTCGTCGGTCATCTTAATACCCACAAAAACACGTTTCGAAGTTTTTAACATTAACAATATTTAACTTGGCACCTGGCACACGCCACGAAGTGGCGATAGGCACTTGGCACTTGACACACGCCACGAAGTGGCGATAGGCACTTGGCACTTGACACACGCCACGAAGTGGCGACAGGCACTACTTGGCAATCTTCTCCATAATCAGATGGCTTTCACCGAACTTACACAGCGCATCGCAATGGCTTCGCAATTCAGAAAAGAGGATATACTTAATTGCAACATTGTTTTGTCGGATTGCGGGGCGCGACAACTGCAGTTTGACATCTCGTTCTCTCGTATCCGGTACAATCAGATAGAACACCTCGTCACCATCTGCCATAGAAAAACTAAGATCTGCCAGGCGCAAAATGCCAGAGTAAATACTCGTACTCTTTTCAACCTCGAATGCGGCCACAACGTTATTCGTGTCCTTCTGGAACCACAGAACATCAATTAACTTAACGGTATTTAGCGTTTCCCGATCTACGTTGATATCTGGAAAAACTTGCAAGCACATTGATAAAAAACTAATACCGCCATGCGATTTTGAACGGTCATTCGAGGCAGCAATTACATCATATCCCAGGGCTTTGCCAATTTTTAGTAAATGATATTGCATTTCAGAATGCAAATCCTCTTCATTGTGTTCTTCCTGAACTTCCTTACGTCGTCTTACAATTGTTTTCTCCAGCCTTATTCGTTCGTCTTCGGAAAGATATCCATCTCCATTAAGTATAAGTTTTAGCGATCCAATTTCGAACAGCAGGCCTGCAATTGCTCCCAGATCTGACGACAATTCAGAGCGAAACCGGGTATTGGTATCAATCATTACCTCTCTCAGCTTCAAATACTCATTCCAACTCCCCAGTTTCTTCCTGTCATTAAACAATGAATTAAAACCGTTTATGATGGCTGTATTAAACGGAGGGATAATTGTTGGATGCAAAAAATACAGGATGCTGGCTACAGCAGGTCCAAGCCCCTTAATCTTAAATCCATCCAGTTTAACAATCTCTCTGATCACTTGATCTTCCGTTTTTGCGTTCAGACTGGATTCAAGGAATTGTGCAAAAGCCTGCTTATTATCTACGTTTTCATAAATATCAGGTATACGCAGTTTCGGTTTCCAATAAAAAGGATGAGCAGCTCCTTCAAACACCTGTTTTTGCTCAGTGATACAGGTGAGTACAAATTCTAAGGACGATCCCTTAAAATCGTTTGGGAACGTCCCATTCCTGATATCACTTACCACCTGAGCAACACCGCGGCGAATTGAACGAAACGCCTTTAAGCGCTCATCGTTATTCACAAACCACGTGTTGTAAACGGATTCTTTGTCAGACTTGTATTGTCGGATAATCTCCGTTAAATCATTCTTCATCAAGGCAAATTACTGATTTGACGTGACGTGATGCATTACGTCTCCACCCCAGCAACTACATCTGCTATTCAACGAAATGAGTAACTAGTTCCGAGCCACAATATTCGATTCGGCGTGGCAGGGGAGGAAAATCGCACTTTGCAACCCACCCCCTGGCCACCTCTCCTAGCCGAGAGGGGATGGAGAGACGACTTGATCGTTATTTACAGATAGTTAATATCTCTTGACAAACCTTATTAGTGTTTGTAATCATACGTTAATGTGTAAATCGTATGATCCTATATCCTTGAAACAGCATGTCTAAATTTCGTTTGTGATCTTGATCGATGCTATGCTCATGAGAAACACCATCAATCTCCACGATGAGCCGAGATAAAGGGAAATAGAAGTCGACAGCAAGTTTTAGTGCATTGATATAGTTGACTCCCCCTCTCCGTCAGGAGAGGGGGCAAGGGGGTGAGTTGCAAAATGTGATTTCCCTCTCCTTTTACTTCAATCCGCATGTTGTAAACAGAAAAGATTGCGTTGAATTGCAGATGTGGTTGAAGGGGCGAAGACGGTCGAATATCTCTTAACTTGGTGTACCTTAAAACAAGATGGATTCATGCTAGACCTAATCAGGCGATGTTGGTAGAGACAGTTCCTGTGCTCAAGGGCTTTGATTGAAACTAGATTGGCACGTCAATCATGATACCAACAGTGCATGGGTATGATTGACGTGCCCTTTTTATTCTATGAGGGCAAATGTGATTAGGAAATCTATGGTATTAGTTTATGTGGTTGCTCGGAATCATCTTCTTGTGAATTTTCATATCGATTTTCCTGAAGCTGGCATTCAAGTACCTGGCGGCACAATTGAGCCAGGTGAATTGGCTGAAACGGCTTCAATTCGAGAGTTATTCGAAGAGAGTGGGCTTGTAACCACTGTCAAGCCGAATGCAATTGATCGATATGAATTCCATGCTGATTGGGATAATTCGACTCATGATAGGACCGTAGTCTTGTTTTCTGACAATTCGATTGCTCCGGTGCCCTTTGAACACACGGTATCATCTGGTTCTATGGACACAGGTATTAGATTAAGTTACTTTTGGGTGCCTGTATATGCCGCTGATTTGATACTGGAGGCTGGTCACGGACTTTCAATACATCTTATAACTGATACAAACTGATAAGCTCTAAATCAAAATTCGTGGTCCTAGTAGGTGTGGATGGCTCGGGGAAATCAACGCTGAGATCGTTGTTGTACGCCCAGTATGGAAGAGACATGTGTGTTACACATGGGAAACATGCGTGGTTTGATATCGAATCAGCTAGGAAGGTTGTGAAATTTCGGAGTGATTCTAGGAATTCAGAATTCGAATCTGTTGCTCGTGCTATGATGACAGATAAACACATGCCTTCGAAACATTAGACTGGCCACTTCCTAGCATCAGGTCTCATTGTATTTGCTGACAGATACGTTTTGAGTGATATAGTGTACCTGTCAGTGATGTCGAACCGTTGGATGTCTTTCGATTGTACGACAGAATCAACCTCAAGAAGAGTGACATTGCTTTGTTTGGCAGTGCATGTTGCAACAGCAGTCTCGCAGATTCAACTCAGGAGCAAGGAAATGGCTCTCCCTGCCGAGAGGAGATGGCGGTGAGTTGCACGCCGTTTCCGCCCCCACAAGGTCGTCTTGCATGCTAGTAATGAAGAGTTATGTCCATGCGATGCATTAATAAAATTTGATAGTGTAATGTAGCTGTGCTGTTGATGTTCAGCTGCTCGTAGAGTCCTGTTCTGCAGATGGACCTGATTGAAATGAACGTTGCACACAACGTGCGGTGCAGTTCTCCACGCGCAACCTGATGCCGAATATCCGTAATACCCGGCATGGTGAAGGGGCAAGGGAGGGTGCCGATTGGAAAATGGTGTGCGTGATGCAGAGAGTTCGCGCTATCGTGATCTCGCAGGGACTCGAGTCAATTCATATAACGTCAATAAAATCATGCAGTTATGAGTTAATGTATTTCTGTTGCTGACTAAATTACTGTCGAATCGGTAATCTTTCGGTTGAAATCTGCTGACTGCCACTATCGTTTGAGCCAAATTAATGCTGTCGAATAAATTGCGCTTGAGTGCAAGTTTGCCTGTTAGTGATTCTTCACGTGAACGAGAATGATTTTGAATCGAGGTACGATGGCAACCAAAAGAGGGTGCAATTCAGGAATTCGACCAAAAGTAAATTGTTCGGAATGATCTAAAGCATGAGCCTTGTTTATGCGCAAGACAAAAGAGAATGTTGGCGCATGGATTATTCACCATGGTAAGAAGCTAGCGTTAGATACGCATGGTGCGTCAGAATATCCAGCGATTGATCAGTCAGCGAAAGCATCTACTCTTCTCGCAAAGATGGGTGAAACGGGCAATGTTACATTGAAAAAGGATGTGGTTAGAGCTATTGCTAAATCAAACGGATTGAATCCAAAGTACGAGCTCGACGGGTTGCTTGACGTACTTAGCAAGCGGCGCCTCGTAGAATTGTCTGAAAACGAAGTTTCAATTCTGGGAGTGACAACAAGAGGCGTCTTGCAACATGCCGCCGATATGTTCGATGAATCTAATCCAAATCCATTTGAACGAGCTGCAATTGTATTGGGAGAGGAAGCCTCGATTGAACCCATTCGATATTCTGAGGTTGCATCGAAGATTGGCGACGAGCATAAGCTGACTTCAGTAGAGACAGAAGAGTTCTTAGATCGGGCTGAACAAATTGGATTTGTTGACGTGGAAGGAGAAGGTGCGGATCGCCTACTTTTCAATGGCAACTTGTTCAAACGGGATTCAGTTATGAAGGCGGCGCGTGTAATTGACTCGCTGAATACGGACGAGACTAACAAAGTGCGTGAAGTCGCACATCTTTTGGAGAGTCATGGCTGTGTAAGGTATGGGCAAGTAGAGGGTATTCTTGGAGAAAGCCTTTTTGAAAAACTGAAGGCAGCTGGTCTTTACGATGTTAGTATTGTTGGCAACGAAACCGGGAGTCACCCATATGTCACGTTGCCTGGTGCTTTTCACAAGTTTGTAAACCCATTAGTAGATGACGTTTTTGACATGGCCAAAGCTCTGGTGTCTGCATTGATGTACGGAATTCAAGATCGAAATTATTCCGTTGGCAAGATATTCTTCCCGACCATATTGATAAACAAGTTGATTAAAGGTGGGGAAGTCGGGCCAGCAACTGCGATCGGGGCTGATTACAGAGTACTTGAAATCAATCGGGTTGTAGCAATACGTCGTGACATCAGTTATCCAGACAGGTTTTTTCTGAGACTACTAAAACGAGAAATTGGTGTGCTTGCACTCGAGGTATTGACGACTGGTGATGCTTCGGCTAGTTCGTTAAGAGTATTGCCAGGTTCTCCAATGTCATCGTACACAGGTCCTGAAGAGTCAAGAGTCGCGGTTCGTAAACGTCAAACACAGACCAGCAAGACTCAGACGCGTGACGTTCTTAATGCCATTCGCGGTGGCGGGAGATCATAGATGAGTAAACAAACCGGAATGAAGGGCTTGAAACTTGAAGAGATTTTGCGTTCCTACTTTTTACGAGCAGGTTTCTTTGTTGTGAGGGGAGTACCTGTAGCGTATGATAAAGAAGATCTGACTGACGTCGATTTATGGTTGTATGAAAAGCCTATGGGAGCCACTAGACGCATAGAGATCGTCGACATTAAAGCGCGTGTGAAACCCAAAGCTGTTGAACGCTTGTTCTGGACGAAAGGCTTGGTTGATGTTTTGGATGTTGATGGTGCTTACGTGGCGACTCCAGATGATCGTCCTGTTCTAAATAGGATCGCCGCTAAGCTCAAACTCGTTCTTATTACAGGGACGGATCTCAGAAGAATCTCAGAGAGCCCAAGTGTACGTTTTTTGGATCGACTCACGGATGAGGATTTAGGGAGAGGGTTGGTTGAGATAGATCGACAACGCAAAGACAAGTATTACTCTAATATTCGCAAGCATATACTTGCAACGCTAGCGGATGGATTGGGTCCCGGCTCGTTGGTGCGCTGCTTGGAGTTGTTTTCAGAACTCGCACAACGTGCGGCACAAGCATTTCCAAGTTCTGATGAGTCAATCATTGCAGGGCGCTTGACATATCTAAGTGCTTCACTTGCTTGTATTGCCTTGGATTACATTAGTACACAAGCCGTGTTTAGGTCGATAGAAGAGAGACGGGCCCTATTGTTGAATGCCGTTAAACTGGGTGAAGCAGGAAGCCAACATGGGGAACGTATATTCTCACTTGCAATGCAGATCATAGAAAGATATGTCGCAGGTGGTGCGAACACGGCGAGACAGGTACAAAAGCATATTCGTGAAGACCTCGATAGGATACCGGCAGACATCATTGCAGACCAAGCAAGCAACATGCTAAAAGATGGGATGCTATTTACTATAGCGAGGGAACTCGAGAATAGTAGCTATTTACAGCATTGTCCTAGTTTTGATCTGCTATCAGTGCCGACTAAATCAATGTTAGGTGCTTGCCTTGATTATGCAGGAATTAGCAGGCCGCAATTTGCGGCTGCTTGGGAGTCACAAAAGTCATCACCAAACGCGACGAGTACAGAGAAAACCAAACGTTGACAGAACTAGCTGAGAACTTGATGTCTATGTAGAAGGAATCCACGTTGTCTGGCTCATGTGTTCTACTAATATTTAGCGAGTACCCGTTAGACGTTGACGAATCGCGATTCTCTAGTTTCGCATTCAAGGCCGTAGTCCTTGAGAGTATCTTTCCAAAGCACTTGCATGTGCCTTGACATTCGAGGCGAGAAGTAAACTTTTTCGATAAGTGTTTTCAAGGTTACTTGAATTGCTAAGCCATATTTGTCACCGCTCGAAAGTGTTGCAAACTCATTGTCGTCTATTGTTATTATCATCCTCCATTCGTTTTCATAAGCAAGACTCTCATCCTTGTGCCAAAACATGTCATTGTCGGAGGGTCTGTTATAGATTGAGTAAACATGACGCGAGGTAAGTGGTAGATACTTTACTGGTCCGGCTTTTATCTTGTATTCACGAGTGTCAGTAAATATTGGTTTTGGCTTGTTATAGTACCAAGGGTCACTTTGAATAGCTATGCTGTCCATGCTGTTGCCGAACTGTAACCACATCGCTTGGGACTCCACATTGGACCGAAGCCAACAAGAGAGGAAGTTGAGGTGAGCGGATTTGCTATGATCTGATATCACATATGAGTCGTCAAAACCAGAAATTCTTTGCAGATAACGCTGGCGATCAATGGATCGATACCTGCCTTCGAGCGCACGTTCAAATGCGGGACTCGCCGCTGATGCAAAATACAATTCGCCAGTTTGAAGCATGTGCAAGAATTTTGGTGCGTGCATATATCTCCAGATCCATCGTGAATGGTTAGTATTACCGAGTCTCTCGTTGAACTTTAGAGTCATTAGACAACTTTTGGTTGACTTAAGCTAGACGGTAGGACACTAACATTCGGCAAGTACGTTATCACCTCTCTCTTTACCACGCCAAATATGAAATCGTCGAGATAAGGACTAATCACAATTGCCTTAATTAGTTTGGTAGTGTCGACCTCTAAAAACTCTATGTCTCCAATGTTGTCCGTGCTTCTATCGTCAGATTTCACTCGCTGAACTGCGACAACAACACTATTCTCAAACTGGAATCCGTTGTCCTGAACACAAAACAACGGAGCCATTCCATGTTCTTGTTCAAAGCAGAGGCTTACTACTATCGTATACGGACCAGCATCGACATAATCAACTGTTTCAATTGATACGGTTTGAAGGTCGGTTTGCAGTATGCTATCTGATATCAGTACTGGGGTCGTCTCAATAGCAGCTACTACAGATCCTTTTTGTGCCGTGATCCATTGCACCTGTGACTCTGAAACCTCGCTTGAAAACTTAAATGCAAAAAAGTCCTTTGAGAATTCTTCTAGTGGTTGAAGAGGCATGTCCAACTCGGTATCATCAATACTTTCACGAGAGGCAACTACACGTATGGATTTGCCATCGTCATCAGCAAGCCACATGTTGTTGTACGAGAAGAGCTTGTGAACTTGCAAGCATGGTAGATGATGATACTTCAAAATGAATAGCAGATCAGTTAGCGTTAGATAACATCTGAGCATAGCATCTCGTTTAACCTTTGATGCAATGTTCACACTAGTTGTACTCTTGCCGTCCATTTGGAGCTTAGAAATGGTGTTTTGGAATGGGAAGTTAGAGTTGCTTTTTGGTATTTATTCGTTTGCTTTTATTGACCGCTTCCACTCCAAACCCCACCGTCAATTTCCTATAGATCTCAAACAAATACTCCACTCTCTCTCGCTCAGTTTTGAATGGCTCCTTGCGGTAACACAAGTCAACGGCTTTGTCCAGTGCTTGGTGTGCTTTTCGCAAATCAGCAGGCATTGTTGTCTGATGGTAAAGGTCTGCTAACGACTGACCGTGATGCGACGATCTAACTTGGAGCACTGCCTTTGCTTTTTCAATGACAGCTTCTTTCATCGTTTCGGTTGCATTCGCTGGCCAAGGGTAGTTGTTGTACACGAGGTCTTTCGAGTATCGATAATCTGACTTCAATCTCCCGCACACTTGGCGCACCCATGCCATGTGCATCGTGGATGACAAAACGCCAAAGTGATATTCAGTTGCATCGTGTATCATGAGATTCGAGTCACTGGTTACTATGTCATCTCCGACAAAGCCAATTGGAATGTACAATCGATTCTCACTCGAAACTCTTGGGCAAACAAAATAGTTGTGGTCAGGGTGTCTGGTGTCACGAAATTCCCACGGACGATCTGCATGCTCTCGTGTGGACGGAGCTATACTAGCAAGCCGAAACTGTTTGACTTCTTCAACTCGTTTCATAACGATTGGCATTTTTCGAAGCTCTGATGGTGCAATGCCTTTCATCCACAAGCAATATCTGTCAACGCTGTTAATAAACTCCCACGCTCCAATACACTTCTTAATGTACTGCGCTGCGATTGGCTCAGCCCGTACCAATTCATTTCTTTCGTCTGGAGTTAACAGGAGATGTCCGCCATCAAGTGGCATGTTCCCAAACATCATGGCTGGAACATTGCAGACTGGAGAAGGGCGCGAAAGAATCAAAATCTGTTCGCCAGCCGTTAGATAACCGTTGATGCTCAAAACAACTTGTCGAACTGGATCGCCGTCGACGCTCTCGTAATCATACAGATACTTCGTGTCTCTGTCATAACAACCGAAGCCAACTATAACACAATGAACAGCTGCAACGCCTTTTCCTTCATTAGACCAACGGAATGTGCGATGAGCGAAATGAATCTTAATGCCATACTTCTGTGTAAAAAATTTCCAAAGAATCCCGACCTGTTCGCCTTGTGAAATCGAATTCGTAGATACGAACGCACACGTGATGTTGGTTCCGTGTATGAGCGCAGCAGCTTTCTGATACCAACCCGTGACATAATCCAGCACTCCTGATCCAGGTGTGTTTGAAAACAGTTTCTTGATTTGTGCACGCTGCTGTTCAATCATCATCTTCGAACCAATGAACGGAGGATTTCCAAGAATGAACCATTGAGCATCGGCGTCAGTGTTGATCACCTCTGATTTCCAATTCAGTTCCAGCGCATCAGTATTGCGAATTGTCGGACCGTCTGTAAGTGGCAGTCGAACGAAGTATCCACCAAACGCTTCTGCCATTTCAACATTCATCTGGTGATCCATCAGCCACAACGCGACTTCGGCAATGCGCGCTGGAAATTCTTCGATCTCGATGCCGTGCATTGCATGTACGGACAGACGCGATAAGGTCGATACGTCTGTCGATTGCAGGCCACGTCGCCCCTTGTTGCCTACTTTCTCAATTTGTTTAAGAATCTTGATTTCGAGGAGACGCAGCTCTTTATATGTTACCACAAGGAAGTTCCCACATCCACATGATGGGTCGAGAAACCGCATATCGCTCATACGAGTGTGCAACGCACGCAGCATTGACTCGCTATTTTTGGATTTTTCGAATTCCTCAGTGAGTGCATCGAGAAACAAGCCCGAGATAACCTTCAGGATATTTCTTTCGCTTGTATAATGGGCACCGATGTTCCGACGTTTCACCGGATCCATCACACTCTGAAACATTGCACCAAAAACCGCTGGACTTACGTTCGTCCAATCGAAGTATGCGCATTTCAAAAGAGCACCGCGTGTAGTGCTGTCAAAGGTTGGAATGGGAAGGGGCTCGGAAAACAGATCACCATTCACGTATGGAAACGACTTCAACTCGTCGTCGAGATTCGCATGACGCATGTCTTCAGGTGTGTTGAGTATCTGAAACAGAAGTGATATCTGTGAACCAACGTCCAATCCATCTTCGCGCGTCTTTGAATCAATGAACGTGACAAACTGATCGCGGGGAAAAATGCCAGCATCGTCTGCAAACAAACAGAACAGTATTCGCACAAGGAATACTTCCAGTGGATGTCCTGTGTAACCGGAATCTTTGAGTGCATCGTGCAGATGCCCCATCAGTTCCGCTGCTTTAACGTTTACCGGATCTTCGTCGCGAAACTTGCGCTGAACATAACCCGAAATGAATCCGAACAGGTGGGTCTTCTCAGGAAGTTCTTCAAGCACAAACTCATCTTGGGTTTTCTCGTCGAGATCGTATAGGCGAATTCTGGCGAAATCGGAAACGATAACGTAGCGCGGCAACTGTTCGGCTGTAAGGCCGGGGAAGTAGTCGAGCGCTTGCATGAATGCTCGGTCAAGATCCTTACCTCGAGACTTGTGCTCAACTATACAAACGCTTGGCCAGAACAAGTCGATGTAGCCAGCCTTACTGCCAGCCTTCATTACAAGTTTTTCATACCTCGCAATCTGCCGTCGGTTCTGTCCGAAGACTTGAAAGAACGCATCCCAAAAGGTTTTGGCTTCCGCATCCTCGGATGATTCGTCCTTCCACTGCTGAACGAACTCAACCGACCTTCGCCTAATCTCAGATAACGATAACATCCAACAATTTACTCTTAAACGGCGGTTTGGAGCGAGCGTAGATAACGTGTTTGATTCTTTCATCGGCGGTAACATGGCCGTTTGTCGCACAGCACCTCGCTACTGTGACACCCCAAATGGGTTGTTGCCCCATGAACTCGACTAGCAAGGCAATTTAGCCTCGCTATGAGTAGCGTGTTGAGCATTTACTATTCCCAATTGCAGCGCTCACTGCTTTTCGTAGACAGATA
>JAGVJW010000100.1 GCA_020050895.1 bacterium
AAGGATGAATTCTTCCCAGAGGATCCTGCTATGCAACTGGACAGCGGCACTGTGTCGTGGACGGACACCAACGTAGAGGTTGGCATCTCGTACGAATACCGCTTGCTGAGGGACATGTGGCAGGTTGTTGGAACCGACTCGACAACACAACAACCGATTTACCTTCACCGTTGGGCTTTTGGATACATCAACAGTGGAATTAAGGTGCCGCCAGCGCCGAGAAGAAGAGTGCTATTGCTGGTAGACACAACGATGATAGTACCATTGTCTCAAGAAATTGCAACATGGGAAGAAGATCTCATCAATGAAGGCTGGCAGGTTACAATTCGCTCCGTTGAGCGTGCTGAGCAGTTCAACTCTGCTGCCGTTGTACGCACACGAAAAATTATTCGCGATGAAATTGTTGCAGGCAAACGTGATCTTGACGCCATCTTCCTCGTTGGACGTGTACCAGTTCCATATTCAGGCGACATCAATCCCGACGGCCATGAAAATCACCTGGGCGCGTGGCCTGCCGATGGCACCTACGGAGATGATGCTGGCTATTATACCGATGCAAGTGTGTCGAGAATAAATGCATCGCGACCATCGAATGAAAATCTCCCTGGTGATGGCAAGTTCGACCAAAGTCAGTTCTCCTCGCTCGTACGCACTCCAGTTGGGAGGGTAGATCTTTTTAACATGCCGGACTTTGCAAAATCAGAGGTTGAATTACTTAAAAATTATTTTAAAAAAGACCACGATTTTCGTACTGCGCAGTTTCCAGTGCTTATCAACGGAATAGTCGACGATAATTTTCAAGGGTATCAGGAGGGTTTTTCAACGTCGGCATGGCGAGGATTTTCAGCCTTCGGTACGGACACAAGCGTAAGCTCTGGAGACTGGTTTGGATCGCTTGCAGGACCGGCGACGTACTTGTTTGCGCACGGTTGCGGCGGCGGAACCGACACGTCTGCTGGTGGTATCGGTACCACAAGCAACATGGCATCGAATCCAGTGTATGCCATACACACACATTTGTTCGGAAGCTATTTTGGCGATTACGATACTATGAACAACTTCTTACGTTCGCCCCTTGCATCATCACCACGCGCACTCACATGCGCTTGGGTGGGACGTCCGGCATGGTATATCCACCACATGGCTCTTGGCGAAACCATTGGTTATTCAACTAGAATTGTACAGAATAACGTGTCAAATTCTGGCGGACAGATCGGTACATACGTCCCCAACGTATACTTCAACGGTACTCAGGCGCAGGTTGTCAATTTTGGCGACAGAGGAGTTCACATTGCATTGATGGGCGATCCAACGCTCCGAGCAATTATGAAGCCTGTGGCATCTGTGGAACAGCTCACAGCTACAGCTGAGTATCCAAACAAGATCAACTTGTCGTGGCTTCGTCCTGCAGGCGACGTAGATGCTTATCAGGTCTTTCGTCGCACCGATCCTAAGGAACAATTTGTGCTATTAACGCAGCAACCGATTACTGCTACATCGTTCAGAGATTCGCTGGTGAATCAGGGAACGGTTGAGTACCGCATCAACGCATGCGCATTGCGTTCGACGGCTAGCGGTACGTATTACGATTTGGGAAGGGGCATAACAACGACAATCATTACAACAGGTATCGACGACGCTAACAATGCCGATGGTTCTGCCGATGGCACCTCTGGTTCGCACTCGGGAATTCTTTCCATTGCTCCAAATCCGGCAGTGACTACTGCAACCTTAACGCTGTTTCTGGGTGAATCTTCAGACGTCGGCATGAGAGTGCTCGATATCTCGGGTGCTGAGATGTTTGCTACGCATTTCGTTAACCTTTCGGCGGGAAGGCAGTACATCGTGTTGGATGCAACGCATTTTACACCCGGTGTATACACTGTGTTAGCGCAAACATCATCGGGCACGTTCACAAAAAAGGTGGTAGTTGTCCGATAATAAATATGGTTATTTTCTGCGCTTCCAGAAGTAATAGACAGGCAGACCGAGTGCCACGATCATCAATCCCGGCCATGTATAGTTTGGTTTTGCTACAAGCAGGACAATACAAATTGTAACAGCCAGGATGATGTATAACAACGGCAACCATGGATAGCCGAACGCCCTGTATGGTCGGTCCGCATGGGGTTTCGTTATCCTCAATCTGAAAATACCGCCGATTGTAAGCGCATAAAAGATTAGCACGGCAAAGACAACATAATCCAGCAAATCGCTGTAACTGCCGCTGAGGCATAGCGCAGATGCCCATGCGGCCTGAATCCAAAGTCCCTTGCCGGGAACATCATTTTTATTAAGATCGCCAGCCCCCTTGAAAAACAATTTGTCGCGCGACATAGCCCAGTAAGCTCGTGCGCCCGAAAGGATAAGTCCATTATTACAACCGAATGTACTTATCATAATCAGGACGGCCATGATAACCGCTCCAGCACCGCCAAACAGCACTTCGGCTGCTGCAGTACCAACACGATCGTTGGTAACATTGGATATTCCCCGTTCTATAACAGTTGCCCCATCGGAGACGCCATGTACTGGCAGCAGCGCCATATACGAAACGTTTACAGCAAGGTACAAAACGGTAACAATGATAACGCCGAATGCAAGACCTCTGGGTATTGTCTTGTGGGGTTCCTTTACTTCACCGGCAATGAACGTTATGTTATTCCACGCATCGCTGGAAAAAACTGATCCAACCATTGCTGCCACGAATGCCGTGAGAACAAACGATGCAGAGTTGAATGACTGAACGTTGACCGTAAATGACGTACTTCCCCATCCAACAACAATGCCAATAATGGCAAGAGCTACAACGGCAACAACCTTGGTGGATGTGAAGATGTTCTGAATAAACCTGCCAAGCCGGACTCCCCGTGCATTTAAAGCGGTGAGGAGAAGGATGCTAAGAATTGCAAGTATATGAGCGGCGGTAACATGCCAGGTGCCAAGTGCCGGGTGCCAGGTGCCAAGTGCCGGGTGCCATGTAAAGATGATGTTTTTGTCGGAGAAAAATGGGATTAGCACGGAAGTAAACTTTGCAAATGCCATTGCAACCGCGGCAATTGTGCCTGTTTGAATAACTGCAAACAGCGTCCACCCATATAGAAATCCCGGCAGAGGTCCGAATGCCTCACGCAGGTACACGTACTGTCCACCTGCATGAGGCATCATACCTGCCAGTTCGCCGTACGACAGGGCAGCGATTAGCGTAAGAACACCAGTAACTACCCACACCATCAAGAGCAGGAATGGCGACTCCACGTTGCGTGCAATGTCGGCGCTCACGATGAAGATTCCGGATCCAATCATTGATCCGGCAACAATCATCGTAGCATCGAACGTGCCGAGTGAGCGCTTAAACATCAGGCAGCGTGGCGCTTACGAATAATTGAATTGCGAACTGAATACCCCCAGTAAATAATCATTCCAACAACCAACCATCCACCAAAACGCAACATGTGCTGGTAACCATGAACGGGGTCGAGAAAAAGTGAAATGAGGAGGACTCCGCAAGTAACAATTCCTGCAAGAGGTACAAATGGAACCCACGGAGTTTTAAAGGGGCGAACCCGCTTCGGATCTTTTTTCCGGAGAATCAATACTGCAAGGCAGACAACAATAAATGCAAACAACGTTCCCACCGACGTCATTTCCCCAACGAGCGATATCGGCGCTATTCCAGCAAACAGCGACACGAGCAGACAGAAAAGAATATTCGACTTCCACGGCGTTCTGAATTTTTTGTGTGTGTCGCTAAAAATCTTGGGCAGCAATCCATCCTTGCTCATGGAGTAAAACACGCGGCTTTGTCCGAGCAACATCACAAGGATAACGGACGAGTATCCTGCAATGATTGCAAGATTAATTGCAGGTTTAAGCCAGGTATAAGGCGTAATGGCAATTGCAACAGCAACAGGTGCGGCAGCTCCCTTAAATGAAGTATATGGAACCATTCCCACCATCACGTAAGAAAACAAAACATATAACAACGTACAGATCGCAAGGGAACCTAGAATGCCAATCGGCATATCTCTCTGCGGATTTTTCGCTTCCTGCGCTGCAGTCGAGACAGCATCGAATCCGATAAATGCAAAAAACACGACGCCGGCAGCTTTTAAAATTCCAGAAACACCGAAGTGTCCAAAGTCGCCCGTATTAGCCGGAATCAGTGGGTTAAAATTATCTGCGTTGATATACATAAACCCAAGTCCGATAAAAATCACCACCACTGCCAGCTTAAGGAATACGATAACTCCATTGGCGCGGGCACTTTCCTGGATGCCGATAATTAGCAACGTCGATACAGCAAAGACAATAAACATTGCCGGCACATTTACAATACCCGTAACAACATCGCCATTAGCCATCGTCACCTGCTGCCACGGAGAGGCAGTCATCCACGCAGGAAGATAAATCTGAAAATATTCCAGAAATTTAATAAAGTATGCCGACCATGAGATTGCCACCGTCGAAGCGCCCACGGCATACTCAAGCACAAGGTCCCAACCGATGATCCATGCGAAAAGTTCGCCCATCGTAGCATAAGCGTAGGTGTAAGCACTGCCTGCAACAGGAATCATCGAGGCAAACTCGGCATAACACAGGCCCGCAAATGCACAACTGACAGCAGCAACGATAAACGACAGCGAGACAGCCGGTCCTGCATGCTCTGCAGCGGCAATACCCGTTAGCGAAAACAATCCGGCTCCGATGATGGCGCCGATCCCCAACGCCACAAGATTCCACGGACCCAGAGTCCGCTTAAGTTCATTCGAAGACAGCGCTTCCTCCTGAAGCGCAGTAATATCCTTCCGAAACTTCAATTCAAAAGCCATTCAATTGACTCCCCTTGATGATGATTTCCGGCAAAGCGTCAAAGATATTCATTCTAAGGGGGCATTCAACACCGTAAGAGCACGCTCCAGATCTTGCTCCCTGACGCGCACTTTCACGCCCCCTACCGAATACACCGAGCCCGGCAACATATTTACAATCTCCTCATCGGCCACAATAGCTTCAATATCGTGCGCGATAAGAAGGCCTTGAAGCAATCGTGCCTCAAACCCCGTCTCGAACGTTGCGATAGTCAGCCACTCAGCCACAGCAGTATGGGAAAAGGTATTTGGTAAATTGATTGTTACAAATAAACAACATCTCACATTTTCAGAACAATAATATGGCACTTTCATCCGGAACTCTCGCCCCAGACTTTACGCTATACAATCAGAATAAGGAGCCAATTTCCTTATCGGCCTTTAAGGGGAAGAATGTAATCCTTGTTTTCTACCCGGCAGCTTTCAGCGGTGTTTGCGATGCAGAGGTGTGCGCGTTTCAAAATGCGCTCAGCAGATTAAACGACGCAGATGCAGACGTCATAGGCATTTCTCCCGACACACCCTTCAGCAACCGGATGTTCAGGGAAATCAACAAACTCAATTTCCCACTGCTGTCGGATTTGAACCTGGATACTATAAAAGCTTACGATATTGCACACGAAAACTTTGCCGGAATTCCGGGCTTCACACGATGTAAGCGAGCTACATTCATCCTCGACCGCGACGGCATTATCCGATACGTGAACGTTACACCTTCTCCCGGAGTCGAACCCAACTACGAAGAGATATTCGCTGCCGCAGAAGCTGTGGAAGCGTAGGTGCTGGTTGTTGAATGGGGACAATCGTGACAATGTGCATATAAATGTGCATAACCTTCATGATGCCGGGTATCAAGAGATACCCGGCATCACCTCAAATTGGGGGAGAAAACATGTTTTCACACACAAAAATTCACCAAGAACCAGCTTTGATTTGAGTGCCTAAAACCATGACATCGCAATCACCCACAGAAATACCTGAGCTAAATGCGGAAGAGTGCTGCAAAAAGTATTCTGTTTTCTGTTTTCACCAAATCAGGTCTCCAATCTGGAGGTAATGAAGTCCACTGAAACCCTGATGGAGAAGTAACTCCACCTGGTCCCGCGAAGTAGGGAACACTTGCCTCACGATGTACATATTCAAGCCTGAATTCTACTATCTGATCGGGCATCCAACTAATATTCGTTGATACATCCCATCCTTCAAACTGATCACCTGGTCTTGCACTGAAAGGATATGCTCCCTCTGTTCCTGTTGGACTGGCTGGATTAGGCAATGGACTAGCTTGTCCGGTTGGATATAGAACTAAGTAACGACCTGGATTTTTCATCATCCCGCCTCCAACAGTCCATGCAAATTTGTTTTTTGCAAACCATATTCGATTATAAAACATCACGCTGGTAAAGTACTGGGCAGGTCCCTGAAGAGAATCTCCATCAGTGAAACCATTAACACCTCCTCCTTTTTCAAAACCAATATCGCCGGTCAAGGAAAAGGCCATGCGACTCACTCCTTTAGAATCGGGTTCATTGTAGTATTTGAACAAGACGCTGTTATCTGAATGAAAACGTACCCTTTCAGGCACACCGCCAGCATCTGTTCCTATATAATCATTGGTTAAAAACTTGAAGTTGTTGTTCATCCATGTAATGTTAGCTCCCAACCCCGGCATTGAATTAAACTTGCCATAACTCTGCCAGCCGTTAATGATCCAGGGTTCAATTTTCAGATTCTTATTCACAAAAATTTGAATACGAAGACCGTTAAAAAACCAAGGCGTATTATCGGAAGTAAATGAAGCCTGGTACTCCCAGTTTTCCGATTGGTAATACGAGTTCAGTCCGATGTACGATAGAAACAATCCGAAATCGACATTAATACCGTGCAAGGCATCAAAATGATATCCAACGTATGCTTCACTCAGATAACGATACACATCTGCTAATTGATATTGCCCGCGGTAAACGCTATAATCGTTGCGTGGAACAACGATGGAGCGCATACCAAACTGCGTCATAATCCGAGCTCTTGCACCCTTATAATTAAAATCGCCTCCAAAATGCAGCGCTTGCAATTGAAGCTCATTATTGCGAGCCAATGCAGTCGAACCCACTACCGTATTATCGATGGGATTGTTGAACGAATACGTGTAGTTGACATCCATCATGACGCTTGGTGTAAAGAATTGCATGTCCTTAAATAGCGATGAATCTCTTCGGTCGCTTCCATTATGCCATGTCTGATCAATTACTTCAGGGGGCTCACCAGCCCGCCCTGTACTATCGTCATGTGCAAGTGACGTCATTCCGCTTGCAACGAGGGCTACACACAGCACTACAACTTTCATACTTGTTTTAATCGTTAAAGAGATGTGGATGATGCAGAAACCTTGCTTAAAGGGGCGAGAGCAATAAAATTATACAAACTGCCATGTAAACCCATATTTACGAAAGTACACACCTTCGAATTCAACCTGTATTCCATATACTAAAGTTTAATGCGAGTGTCACTTTTTTAAATTTTTATATAATGTCAAGCCCCGAATGGAGAATACCTAAGAGGTCGTGCGTCTTTAGAAGAATATTTGATTCTGCAGTTAAACCTGAGTGTATATCAAGTTCATCGCTTTGTTGAATACCGGATGAGGATGAGCGGTGGAAAGGTTTTGTAATTCATCCGCTGGCCCGGATGAATACTTTGCAACTCACGTCCCGGCCTGGATGAATTCTTTGCAACTCACCTCCCAGCCCCCTCTCCTCACGGAGAGGGGGAGTTGTTTTGCAACTCACCTCAATCCGACTGGAGCGAAACGAATTTGTTTTCATCATTTAGTTGAATGACAGTTGGAGTGCTGGGTTGGGCACATTACATCTGTAAAATACATTTGACAAAGACCAGGATCGGATCTTGCGGGACCAGTTCATAGTATCACTCTTCGGGAGCATACGCCATCATTAAGTCATGTTTGAAATTTCCCAGTTGACTCAGATTCCCAACAATGTTGCTTGAATATTTGACCCATTTACCGTGTATTCTAACAAACACGATACATTCAAAGGGATAATTGTATTCATAGTCATCATCCTCTTCATTAGGCACTGCCCAAAAGCTAGTTGAAAATTAAAACGAGGTCCGAGCTACGTTGTAGATTAATGGTATCTAAATCAAATAATCATCAACAAGCAGGAACCT